>JBAZVA010000044.1:0-10826 GCA_041661165.1 Candidatus Woesearchaeota archaeon
GGAGAACATGCAATTTTTGTAGTTCCAGAAGAATATATTCAATTACATACCAGGGTAAAAAAAGAGATTTTAGATAAATATAGAGAAGTTGGTTGGGATGTAAAATATAAAAATACTCGAGATGAAAAAAAATTGTTTTATTTTACAATTAATGATTATTATAGCAGGTGTGATAATAGAATAATTCCAGAAGGAATGAGGTGATTATCATGGTAATTGATGCAAAAAAATTAGAAGAAAGAGTTTTACGAAATGAAGCTGATAATTTTAGAACGGTCGAAAAATCAATTGATGCTGCATTAGAAAAAGCATTTGATGGACAAAGAGCAGTTTTTGACGTTCCGATAGGATATAATCAATTGCATACATTAACACGAAAAGAAATGTTAAACAAATATAGAAACGCGGGTTGGGATGTTAAATATGAAAGCAGTCAACGAGACGGTGATTTTTTAGAATTTGCAATTAAAAAAAATTACGTTGGACCTTATGGTGATGGTGTAAGACCATATGAAACTACTTAAAATTTTTGAAGAAAATAAAACTAAAACTAAAAACAAACATGATTTGGAAGTGAAAACATGAATGACAATAAATCAAAAAACAAAACAATGCTAACTGACCTTTATCAAATTACAATGATGGCTGCTTACTTAGATAATAATAAAGAAGATGATGTTGCAACATTTGATTTGTTTATTAGAAAATTACCAAAAGACTGGGGATTTTTTATTGCAAACGGAATTGAAGATGCAGTAGATTATGCTACGAATATAAAATTCGAGAATGATGATTTACAATATTTAGAAGAACAAAATTTGTTCAAAAACGAATTTTTGAAAGCACTAAAAGATTTCAAATTTAACGGAGATATTTATGGTGTAAGAGAAGGAACGCCAGTAATGCCAAATACTCCAATACTTAGAGTTACTGCAAAAAGATCAGAAGCGCAATTTGTAGAAACTACTTTTCTTAATAGTATTAATTTTCAAACTATGATTGCAACAAAAGCAAATAGAGTTGTAAATGCGGCAGCACCTGCAAAAGTAACTGACTTTGGATTAAGACGTGCACAAGAAGAAGATGCTGGAATGCTTGGTGCAAGAGCAGCGTACATTGGAGGCGCAGTCGGAACAAGTAATGTTAAGGGAGGAAAAGAATTTAAAATTCCTATTACAGGAACTCATGCTCATAGTTTTGTAATGAGTTTCAAAACAGAATTAGATGCATTTAGAGCATATGTAAAAACTTTTCCAAATAATTCAACTTTACTTATTGATACCTATGATACAATACAAGGTGCGAAGAATGCAGCAATTGTTGCAAAAGAATTAGAATTAAAAGGAAAAAAATTAGGTGCAGTAAGACTTGATAGCGGAGATTTGTGCGACTTAAGTAAAAAAGTAAGACAAATATTTGATGAACAAAATTTGCAATATGTAAGAATCGTTGCAAGTAACGATCTAAACGAATACAAAATTGCAGAATTAAAACAAAACGGAGCAAGGATTAATGCATACGGTGTTGGAACAGAAATGATTACTGCAAAACCAGTTGCTGCAATTCCTGGAGTTTACAAATTAGTTGAAGATGATGATGGTGCAAAAATAAAATTAGCAGATGGCAAAAAAACATTTCCGGGTAAAAAACAAATTTTTAGAATTGAAGAAAATGGAAAATATGTAAAAGATGTGCTCGCACTTGAGAATGAAAACGTAAATGGAAAACCATTATTAGAACTAATTGTAAAAAACGGAAAGCGTGTCACAAAAAGAAGAGAACTAAAAGAAATTAGAGAATATGCATTAGCCGAAGTTGCAAAAATTCCTGACGAATTAAAACAAGTTGTTGTTGAAAAACCATATTTAGTAGAAACTGCAGCAGGTTTAGATAATCTTGTTGGTGTTACTACAAACAAATTCGCGCAGCAATATTTTGGCAATAGATAGTGTATAAAATATACTAACTAAATATGAGTTAAATCAGTACGATAGTAAGAAAGTACGACGATGAGAATAACAAAAAATAAAAATAAATAACGGAGGATGAAAAAATGAAAAACGAACTTATTGCATACGAAGTAGACATGCAAAATGATTTTATGAACAAGAATAACGGAAGACTGTACGTTCCAAATGCAGAAACAATAAAAGCAAATGTTGCAAAAACTGTTGAATATGTATTGGATGCGAATTTGAGAAGAATAAGAAGTCGTGATAGGCATTTTGCAGATGATGTCG
Organism: Candidatus Woesearchaeota archaeon; assembly: GCA_041661165.1. Lineage (GTDB taxonomy): Archaea > Nanobdellota > Nanobdellia > Woesearchaeales > JBAZVA01 > JBAZVA01. Next base: position 2,241 of record JBAZVA010000044.1, read on the forward strand.
AATTGACTAAAAATGGCGGACCGTTTCCAGAACATGCAATGGATAAAATTTACGGACAAAAAAATCAAAACGGACAATTCGGTATTGATTTTATTCCGGAACTAAAAGTAGTTGACACTTACGTTGTAGAAAACAAGATTGGAGAACAAAATAAATTTAGAACCTATACAAACCAAGAACTAGAAAAGATTGCTAAGGGAAATAGAAACGGTAAGGGGGATATTGTTTTTGAAAAACAACATTATGATGTTTTTACAAATCCCGCAGCTGAAAAAGTTTTAGAATTAATGGGAGTAAAAAAAGCAGTAGTTTATGGGGTTGCAACAGATTATTGCGTGAAAGCAGCAGTAATTGGAATGCAACAAAGAGGAATTGTAACTTACGTTGTAGAAGATGCAATAGAAGGAATAACAAAAGACGGAATAAAACTCGCAAAACAAGAAATGGCTGCAAATGGTGCAAGATTTGTAAAATTAAATCAACTAGAAGAATTACTAAGATGAAACAAAATATTGTAAAAATTATAAAGGTGAGACTATGCTCGAAGACAAAATAAAATTAGCGATAATGAATAAAGAATTGGTTGCAGATGAAATTGGAAATTTCATAGCAGAACAAATTGCAAAAAGAAATACTACTGGAGGAGTAATTGGACTTTCCGGAGGAGTTGATTCAACAACAACTGCCGCTTTAGCAAAACGTGGTGTTGATAATTATATTAAAACACACAAAGATGCAAATTTAGAAATTGTCGGATATATTTTACCTTCAAAAACAAATGCGAAAGCAGATGAAGAAGACGGAGAGAAAGTTGCAAAACGATTAGGCATCAGATACGAAAAACAAAATATTGAACCAATTGTCGAGGCATTCAAATATACAAATCCTGAAGCAGTTGAAAATAAATTCAACAAAGGAAATTTGATGTCAAGAATCAGGGCAAATGTTTTGCATACAAAAGGGGCATCAGAAAATAAAATAGTGTTAGGAACAGGAAATAAAGACGAAGATTTCGGACTTGGATATTATACTTTGTTTGGGGACGGTGCTGTTCATATTAGTCCTATCGGAGCATTACCAAAAAGATTGGTGAGAGAAATGGCAACATATCTTGGTTTTGCAGATTTAGCAAATAGAATTCCAACTGCGGGTTTAGAACCAGGTCAAACTGATTTTAGAGATATAGGATATGATTATGATTTAGCAGAGATAGTTATTGAAGGATTGCATCAAGGATTTGCAAAAAAAGAATTAGTGCTACACACTCAAGTAAAACCACTTGCAGAAAAACAAATGAAAATTTATGAACAAATGTATGGTACAAAAAAATTCAATACTGTGCAAGAAATACTTGATGATGTCGAAAGAAGACACAAAATTGCATACGCAAAAGGACAACTAATACAACCACCAATACCAGAAGTAACTTTGGATTATAGATAGTACTTTGGTGATGCAAGATAAATAAAAATTTAAAAATTATTACAAAAACAAAACGGTGAAAACGATGACTAATTCAAATCAAGACACAAACCACTCGGTAGATTGCATTTCTGATATTAATGGGACACACACAGTACTTGTAAAAAGAAAAAATCCTCCGTTTGAAAATTATTTGGCAGTCCCGGGGGGAAGAGTAAAAGAAAATGAATCTTTGGAAGAAGCAGTCATACGAGAGGTAAAAGAAGAAACTGGATTAATTATAGTTCCAAAATCAGACGACTTTTACAAAATAGAATTACTTGGAGAAAAAACGTGTCTTGATCAAATTCATACATATGGAAAAGGAAACGATGTCAGAGGAGGATTAACAACAGTGTATGCAGTACAAATTAAAATTAATCCGATACTAATTGAAAAAAATTTAATATGTGGAGAAGATGTGTCAGGAGTTTATGTTGTTAATAATAAAGATATTGGAGAATTGGCATTCGAACATTTTCGTATGCTAAAAGAATATCATAAAAGATACAAGAAATACAAAAATCCAATTCCAACAACAGATATAATTATAGAATATTATGATGAAAAATGCAAAAAAAATGGAATTGTGCTAATTGGAAGAAAGAACCCTCCATTCGGACTTGCTATTCCTGGCGGATTTGCAGAATATGGATTATCGTTTGAAGATAATGCAAAGAAGGAAGCAAAAGAAGAGACTAATTTGGAAATAGATATAAAAAATCCGAATCTGCCGTTCGTATATTCAGATCCAAACAGAGATCCAAGAGGACATATTACTTCAAATGTTTATTTTGCAAAAGGTTTTGGAGAATTAAAAGCTGGTGATGATGCGTTACCTGACAGTGCGAAAGTTTATTCAAAAAAAGAAATACAAAAATTAATACAAAATAATGAACTTGTATTTGATCATGCGAAAATATTGACTGATTATTTGAAAAGATAAACAGAAGATAACAAAAAGTCTGAACAAAAGGTGATTACTATGAAACCATTTGAAAATGCAAAATCGTTAGGAAAAGCAGGAATAATTGCGAGATTCAAACCGCTTCATAACGGTGCAAAATTAATGCTTGAATATACTTGTAAAAATGCAGATTATGTTTTGATTGGAATTGGAAGTGTAAATAAGTATAATATGAGAAATCCTTTTACTTTTGAAGAAACAAAAGATATGCTTGAGACTCAAGGTTATTTACAAAACGTCCCTCACAATATTATTCAATTGTATGACTCTGGTCATATTCCAGAATTTCGTGATGGTAAAAAATGGAAATTACAAATAGAAGAAAAATTCAGAGGTATAGATAATATTGTTACTGCAAATCCTTATGTCACAAAACTTTTAGAAGATAAATTTAAGATAGTTCATCCTTCAACATTAATTCCAAAAGATGAATGGCAGTACATTAAAGCAACACAAGTACGAGTGGAAATGGCGAGAAATCATAATTGGCAAGCGCTTGTTCCAGAAAAAGTCGCAGATTATATTATGAAAAATAAACTTGATGATCGTTTCAGAAAAGAATTTGGTCTTGAAGTTTTAGCAAATACGCTTGGAAAAGAATATTGGAAACATGAAAACGTAGAAGATGAAATGAAAAACGTAAGAACGCCTTATGTTGTAGATAAAAATAATATTGCGAGTGATAAAAATGAATTACATACAATGTCCTGATAATTATATAGAAAAATCAGAATATACTGTGTCTGTATCTATTTTTTTAGCAGGCGGAATTTCAAATTGTTACAATTGGCAGGACAATATAGTTGAGTTATTCAGAAATAAAAAATATGGTGATCATATTGCCTTGATAAATCCTAGAAGAGAAAATTTTGATAAAACTATTCCGGGGTTAGAAAAAGAACAAATTGAATGGGAACATAAACATCTAAAATTAGCAGATATAATTTTATTTTGGTTTCCAAGTGAAACAGTTTGTCCAATTACACTTTATGAACTTGGAACTTGGTCTTCAAAAGAAAAACATATTTTTTTAGGTATAGATAAAAATTATGAGAGAAGATTGGATGTTGAAATTCAAACAAAGCTTGTAAGACCAGAGATTAAAATTGTTTATGATTTAGAATCATTATGCGAACAAATTGATAATAACATTAAAGATGTTGCTATGGAAAAATTTTGGCGTTAAAGGTGATTACGATGGTAAAAATAGGAAACTATGAAATACTAAAACAAATTGGTGAAGGGGGATTTGCAAAAACATATCTTGCAAAACATGTTTTCTTAGATGAAGAAGCATGTATTAAACAGAATATTAATGTTACAAAAAGTGATGGTGATTTACTTAGACGTGAAGCAAAAATGATGTGGAACTTGAATCATCATTCACTTCCGTCGGTTAAAGATTTCATATCATTAAAAGATGGAAGTTTTGCAATTGCAATGAGTTATGCAAAAGGAAATGATTTAGAACAAATTGTAAAAAATAAAGGACCAATTCATCCGGAAGATGTTTGTTGGATAACGCAAAGACTTCTTCAGGCACTGCATTATATTCATGCAAAAGGCACAATTCATTCAGATATAAAACCGCAAAATATTATTGTTCAGCCAAAAGAACATAACGTTGTACTGATAGATTATGGTTTATCGGCATTAAGACCAAAAGGAGATACGACTCCAATAGGTTACACTCAAGCGTTTGCAGCACCTGAACTTTTAGAGGGAAAACCTCCAATACCAGAATCAGATTTGTATGGTGTGGGTCTTACGATGATGTATGCATTAGGAGGAGATCCTGTTTCGAAATCATATCCAAAAAATATTGACGGAAAAATAAAAGAATTTTGTGACGAACTTGTAAAATATGATCCTATGCAAAGACCAAATTGGGAAAAAGTTGATTTGATAAAAAAATTATCAGACATGAGGTTGGATGTATTCAAAAGAAGATATTCAATATAGTTTTATTTAATTTTTTACCAGCCTTAATATGCAAATAATTGTGCCAAGTAAAAGTACCGATTGGAACTGGATTTATTATCTGCATACTGTTTCCTCATAAGAGGTAGCCAAGTGTAACGCGGCTATGCGTGCTGGTAAAAATAGTTTGAACAGAATCCTTAACATAATATTATTTTTTATTTTTAAAATAAATATTTAATTTGTATTTTTTTATTTAGATTTTAGTAATTGAAATTAGATTAAACTAGCAACTTAAGCTAGCGAGAGCTATGGAGGTGATATTATGTATAGCTGGGGAGACGATACAGGAACATGGAAAAAACCGGGAGCATACGACTATGGTTCAGCAAGAAGAACTTATTTAGGAGGACTTGCTGATGTATCTGCAAAAACAGGACCAAGAACTTATACATCAACAACAAGACCAAACTCAAAACTAGTGGCAACACTAGATAAAGTAATTGAGTCAAAAAGCGAAAATCCTATTGTAATAGGAGTTGATGTAACAGGTTCAATGAGTACGTGGCCAAAAGAAATATTTGACAGACTGCCTTTGTTATATCAGACACTGTCAAAATACAAACCGGACACAGAAATTGCTTTTGCAGCAATAGGAGATGCAACTTGCGACAGTTTTCCATTGCAGGTAAATAATTTTGAAAAAGAAACAAAACTGGATGCATGTATAAAAGCATTATATCCCGAAGGTGGAGGAGGAGGCGGTGCAAAAGAGTCATACGAACTTTTTGCATACTATTTGCTAAATAACGCAAAAGTGGATAATGCGAAATCTCCGTTTTTGATAATCTACGGTGACGAAGGATTTTATGAAAACGTAGATCCAAAACAAGTTCAACATTATATAGGAAAAAAACCGGAGACTTTGTTAGATTCAGCTGCAGTTTGGGCTGCTCTAAAGCAAAAGTTTGACATATATTTGTTGCATAAACAATATGATTCAGGTGGTCAGGATAGTGTAATTGTGGATCAATGGAGAAAAGTATTAGGTCATGAAAAAGTAATACCTCTCTACGAACCAGAACGTGCTGTAGATGTCGCAATTGGTCTTATTGCAAAAAAATGGGGAGAATACGGTGACTTTACAAAAAGTTTGTCTGCAAGACATGATGCCTCTGAAGCAAGATCAGTTCATGCATCTCTAAGACACGTAACTGATGTAGATGCTCTAAGCACAAAATCAATTGTGTCTGGGAAAAAATCAGGAAAGAAAAGTATGCGATTGACTGACTTAACTGATACTGTGTGATGTGTATAATAACTGTTTGATAAACAATTAACTTTTTTTTATTTTATTTTTTATTTTTTAAAATTTAATAAAGTGAAATATTATCAAAAAAACATTATCGAAAAATCCGTAAAAATATGCTCAAGGTGAAATCATGAACAAAATAAATGCAATCGTTACTATTCCTCCTTATGCCCCATTCATAAAAGAAGTTGCAGCTCATCCAATAGTGTGCGGGCTTAGATTAAATACAGTTATGCCTGTAAAAGAAAATTTAGAAGAAGTATTAAAAAGATTGAATGGTGACGCAAATGGGAAAAATTTGTGGATAGATTTGAAAGGAAGACAACTTCGTGTTACGGGATATGGTGTTCCACCATTTACTGAAATTGATATTAGTCATGAAATTTATGTAAAAACTCCAACAACTGCATATTTTAGCGATGGAAAGGAATATGCGACATTACTAAAGATAAATAATAAAAAATTAATAATGCAAGATGGTCCAAAAAGAGTAGTAGGTCCGGGGGAAGCAATTAATATTCCGGATGAAAGTCTTAGAATAAAAGGATATTTTACTGATACGGATTTAAAATATATTGAGGCAGGACTAAAAACAGGAGTAAATAATTATATGCTTTCTTTTATTGAATCAAAAAAAGATATTGATGATTTTAGAAAATTCTATAAGGACGCAAACGTAGTTGCAAAAATCGAATCAAGAAAAGGAATGAATTACGTTAGCACTACTTGGAATAAAGATGATGCGAGATTAATGGCTGCGCGCGGAGACTTGTATATTGAAGTAAAAAAGCCGCACGAAATAATTACTTGCGTTGAAAATATTGTAAAAAAAAATAATGATGCAATTGTCGCATCTAGAATTTTTCCATCTTTGTCAAACAGTCTTGAACCAAGTTGCGAGGATTTAGGTGATGTAGATAATCTTTTAAGAATGGGCTATAAAACAGTAATGTTTGGAGATGATGTGTGTCTAAAACGAGAATCAATATTAAATGCGCTTAATTTGTTTGACGCAATGGCTGAGAAGTATCAAAAATAATTTGGCATCCTAATTTTATTTTTATTATTTTTATTAAGTGTAATAATTATTGATGCGCAAATTGTATTTGAGGAGTTGAATCACTAAGTGCTTTTGGTATATCTGGTTTATCAAATGTAGTTTGTTGTACTTGTGGAAACTTTTTTAGAACATAATATATTGCTTCTTTTAATAAGTCTGTTTCTTTTACAGTTTTTAATTCAATAACGTGGTATGGTGCTTTTTCATTTTCGTTGCCTTTTACAAAATCTGCGGATGCCATGATAGATGATTTGTTATGCGTTTTCATTCTTTCGTATTCAACATCGCAAATTACATTACCATTACTGTATTTTTCAAGAAGTTTTCTTACATTGTCTTGTTTTATTTCCGATAAATTGTTTGGCATATTTTCTTCTTGTATATTTCCATCGATTACTGTCTCTGGATTTAAAATGTAATAAATCTTATCTTTTTTAATTGGAAAATATCTATGTTGACAAAATCCTTTTTGTACAATTTCTGCAGCTCTGCTGTATGTTGCTTGTGCAGTCATAAGCGTTCTTCCCGTATCTTCACTACGACGTAATCTTAATCTTAATTTAGGAACTCTTGCAGAATATTGTTTAAGTTTGTTATCTAAATATCTGTCATGATAATGCCACGTTTCATAATTTCCTAGATTGAATTTTTTACTAACAGAATCTAAAACTATTCTTGGGTCAACTTCGGAATCAATAAGAAATCTTGATTCGTAATATGAATCAGAATTAAAACCTGTTTTTTTAAATTTATTTTTTAACATTGTATATCTTGTTTCATTAATTCCAACTTCTGCAACTGATACCATTCCAACAGCAGCAATTGTACTTGCAATAGATATTAGCCATGCAGGTGTGTCAGGGTAAACACTTTGCCCTGCAATCATTGTAAGAAAATACATTGGATCGTGTCCAACAAAATCTTTAAGTGCATCTTGACTACCAACGATAAGTCCATTTTTTAATCTTGCTTCAAGTGATTTTATTTCTTTCTTTTCAAGTTTTATATCTTTTTTATGTTCTCCATATTCCATAGCTAATCTTCTTGCGACAAAAAGTCCTTTTTCAACAATTGGCCCAACACCTGAAATAAAAAATTTTTCGTATTTTTTCATAAATGTATTATAATTTACAAAATGTTCCATTGTTCCTGCACATATTGCACCTGTAATTAAGCCAAACATTTGTGTTTTTCCAAAATCAGAAAAAACTTCATATATTGGATGCTTAGGAATCTCGATAGGTTCTTTTGAAGTATTTTTTTGTTGTATGCTCATATGTGTATTTAGTGCCATGTATTGATGGTGGGAATGGTATTATTTATAAATTTATCAAATAGTAACCACTTCATAGTAATTCTATTTTTTAATTAAACTTTTTAACTATTTTTATTTTAATTTATTTTAAGTTAGCATTTATTTATCAAAAAACTTATAACTTGTAACATTTACACTAAGTTTAGAAAGGGATAATCTTGGCTGAAGAAAAACATGATTCGTTAAAATATGAAAAACCATTTGTTACAGTTGATATTGTTATATTTACAATTCAAAACGAAGCTCTAAAAGTTCTTTTAATAAAACGTGGAGAACCTCCATTCAAAAATTGTTTTGCACTTCCAGGTGGTTTTGTGGAAATGAAAGAAACACTTGATGTGGCAGCAGCAAGAGAACTTGAAGAAGAAACAGGTGTAAAATATGTTTATTTGGAACAGCTTTATACTTTTGGAGAACCAAACAGCGATCCAAGAACAAGAGTAATCACAGTATCATACATTGCACTTATCGATTCTGAAAAAATTTCTCTAAAAGCATCAACTGATGCAATTTCTGCCGATTGGTTTGACATTGATAGTCTTCCAAAATTA
>JBAZVA010000045.1:0-10694 GCA_041661165.1 Candidatus Woesearchaeota archaeon
ATATACCAAGAAATTCAAATGGCATTCCGAGAGGCTTGATGGAATTGGAGTTTCTGTTTCGTTGGGGAAAAGGAAAATTAAGACGGAGGTGTTGACAAGGAATTACTGCAATTGATTTGGTTCTATTTTTAAAATTATTTCCTTAAACTTATCTTCAAGATTTTTCAATTCATCAACTTGTTCCTTAAAAGATATTTTATATGAAGCTAATAAATTTATTCTTTCGTGAGTTCTATCTATAATAGACTGAGTATTTTTTATATCTTCTTTAATTTTTTCAATATCTTCTTTTTTATATGAAATTCCAATATCGTGTGCTATTTTTTTATGTTTTTGTTCAAAAACATGTTCTTCTTTAATGCGATTAAGGCATTCATGATCATACTCAATAAATTCAATAAATTTTTTAAGATTTTTTAAATCGTCTTTGACTGCATTTTCAATTTCGTCAATATTATTTGATAATTTATCTTTCCAGTTTTGAATCTCTGGATCATTAAAACCTTTAATGTTATTTTTTTCCATAATATTTATTATAACAGAAAAAATAGAGATTGCAATATGTTTAATGATTACAATAATTATGAAAGAAATTAGATTCAGAATTTATTTAATATTAATAAAATAACTATTTTTATACAATAATTATGAAGATATGGCCGGCTTTTTTAATGTAAGTAGTACAGAGCTTATTTCAAAAATAAATACTCTCTCAAGTAAAATTGATCGAACGCAATCTTTTTTTGGAAAAGCGTCAAGAAGTGAATGGAACGAAATATTTGAATTATGTAAAGAAATAAATGAGGATTTTAAGAATGTTAAATTTCCTGTAAAAAACGAACGTGATACTGCATGGAAAAATTTCTTTAACCTACGAGATAAAGCATATAAAGTGCGAAATGAACAAATATTCGACCTTTCAAAAAAACACTATGATGATTTGATGAGCCAGCTACAATCTGCTGATTATAATTCCATAGGAGACTTTTTAGTTGGCAAAATTATGTCACTAGGATTAATGGCAACTACAAAAGATGAGATGAAAATAAAAGGTAGTGATTTAAAACAAATAGGTTTGAAATTTTCGAGTGTTAAATCAGAAATCACAAGGGAGCATAAAGATTCTATTTTTAAAAGAATTATTGAAGTGAGAAAAAATCATGATATATTTTGGGAAAGATATAAAAGTTATAGTATTGAAAAACAAAAAGATTATGAGGAAAAGAATTCACATTATAAATCAAAAATAGAAAATAATATAGAGAGTAATATTGAAAAGCGAAATAAAGCACAGGATGCATTGGAAAGGTTCAAGGTAAATAGGAATGAACTTCAAAATAAAATTTATGATTCTTATAACGATGATTGGAAAAGCAAAGCAGAAGATTGGTTAGATGATTTTGACAATAAAATTAGGGACATTGATGAACAGATTGAAAGGTATGAAAAATGGATTTATGAAGATCGAGAAAAGCTGAGAAATTGGAATGATTAAAAGGTTGGAGCAGTATACTTCTGATAATTCCAATATTTGAGATTATTAAAATGGAAAGAAATTAATACTAAAAAAATGCAAAAAATAATGATGTTTCTAAAATTTGGTAAAGAGAAGGACATCTGTGATCTTTATAATAATGGAACAATATACATGAGTAGCATTCAGCGATTCAGAGAAATTGAAGATGGAGAGCTTCGTGGCGATTTATATGAAGGGGTAAGCTACATAAGAAATTATCTTCCTGGATCATTTGAAATCCCCTCAATAGGTTATAAGGGAAATCATCTTGGAATACATATTAAGGAGTCATATGAAAGCGTATTAGGTAATATTTACAGTTTATATTGTATATCATCACATGGTTGGAAAGATCCTAATGATTTCTATATAGATGAGAAAATAAAAAAGTTTGGTTCTCATTGTTTAATGATTAAAAACAACCCGAAGTTTTTAGCTTTAATTGAGGAGAAATTAAATCAACTTAAACTTAAATTTACACATAATTTTGTTAAGTATTATGACAAAAATACAGTGAATAGACAGATTTCACTTTTTGAAAAACCACTTGAATTTGAATATCAAAAAGAATTTAGATTTTATATTGAGCGAGATTCAACAGAGCCATTTGTTTTTAGTATCGGAAGTCTTGAAGAAATTTCTAAAGTATTTTCTACAGATCAAATAGTTAACGAACTTAAATTAGAAAAAGAGATTATATAAGAAATAAATTCTTTTAAAAGTATTTAAAAATGAATGAAATATTTATTATTACAGGTGATTATTTGAGAGGTAAATCAGTTTACCCTATTTTTCGAAGATTATTAAATTTGCTTTTCAATGTTAGTATTTCCTCTTTCATTTATGAAAAATGTTATGGTAATTACTCATGGCTTAACTATAATGATTACAAAGGAATATTAGATTTTTTTATAAAAGGAAATTTTTTTATTCCATTCAGTATTTATGTGTTAGTTTATAGTGTTACACAATTTTTATCAATAATATATTTTTTTTTATTTAATCATTTTAAAACGATTAAATTGACAAGAAAAATTTTACTATATCAAATTAAAAAAGATCATGTGAATGAAAGACTTAAAGAAATCTCAAAGGTGTCAAAATATGTAAGCCCTGTAAAGCTTACAAAGAATACTATGATATCATTATATAAAGAATTAAGGGGACAAATAACACCAGAAGCATTTAATGAATTAGAAAAAGGATTGAAAGAACCAAAACAAAACTTAGAAGCGAATTTTACTCTGGTATTTAGAATGTCTATTGCAATATCAATTTATTTCTTCTCTATTCCTAAATTTGGATGGTTATTATATTTGATAATTATTACAGTTTCAATTATAGTAATGTATGTTTTAATGATTTCGTATCGATTTTTAGATATTTTACCCACACTCATGAGAAAGTTTCATTTACACGCTGAGGAATATTTAAAAACCAATTCTGAATAAACTACGATAGCTGAAGAAAATTAAACAAAAAATGCCACCTTAAGAGGTAGCATTTTAAATTGAAAACAATCATCTTTATAAACTAACTTCACACTTTCACAATAACCACTCTCAACAACTCAATTACATCTTCCAAATAATCAGCATTCTCAATAACAATCGTGCAACAAGCCCCATTCCAGAACTTCTGTACAGAAGGAGGAAGAGTCTTGATGCGATGGTGTTTAATAAGCTCTAAAGTGCTTTCTAAAGGGTTCATAACAACAATATCGATGTTTTTCCTTTTCAATTGAATAAAAGCAAGATTCTTGTTTTTCCGGACAGAGATATAATGCTTCTTTGGATTAAATTCCAATGAACTGTCTGTTTCAAGTAAAGCAGTTTTAATCTCAAGGTAAATATTCCGAATACTGGTTGGTAATAATTCCAAATGGTCTTCTTCAGTTGATTTTACAATCATTGGAAATTTGCTTTTCTCGCTCTTAAACAAATCAGCAAATGAAGGAGTTATTGAATAAGTTGTTTCTTCTTCATTAGAAAACATTCTAAGGACAAGAGTTTTAAACATTTTACTCCAAGTCTCAATATAAGTTTCAGAAAAGAGAGGCATTCCACTTATCTCATTACTGGTTATCAGAAGTACTAAAGGATTATTTTCAAGCAAGGTTCTTAAGAATTCAAGAATAACAGTTTCTTCATGAATTCGAGATTGTAATTCATCTTTCATTTCTTTATTAGAATTAATAATTTCATGAAGTTTGTAAATTAAAGCATCAAAGTTTTTCTTATTCTTTAATAAAGAAAAGAAGTGAATAACTCTCAAGAAATATAATCCGAAATTCTCCACAGAAAGAACAACTTCAAATAAATAAATTCTAGGTTTCTCAGGAATTGAAAAATCGATTAGAAATTTATCAGGATAATGTTCATCTGGAAATTCACAATCTTCCTTAAATTGAAGCACATTCTCTCCAAAGAAATCCTTGCTATCAGCAAAGACTACATCTTCCATTTCAGCTTCTGAAAAGAATCTTTTTGCAATTAGTTCAGGTTTCTGAATGGCTACATTTGATTCTGCTTCTGGAGAAGATTCCAGCTTCACTGGTTTCTTCTCAGCTTTTGGCTTTTTCGTTTTGCCACCAACCTTTAACCAAATATCGGCAGGGATTTCATCCCTTAAGATGGTATCTAGGTTATAAGCAAAGTTAAGGGCGACTTCATATACACCTTGCTGAAATAGTTCAAAAAACCGTTTTAAGTTTTTATGATCTTTTTCAGACAAATGCTTTGGCGTTGTCCATGCAGGATAAATTGATTTCTTTGGTGTTTTGGGCGTCTCTTTTTTAACCGGTTTCGGGCTTTTCTTAATTGCCAAAGGTTTAGTTTTCTTAGAATTGGTTGTTTTCTTAGCTGTTGTTTTTTTCATAGTACAAGGTTTTAAATTGTTAAATAACTATTCTGCGTAGGATTATAACTCCCACGAAAATGCTTGCAAGTGAAAAAATCAAATAGAAAAGGGAATTGGAATGTTGTCAAATTAAAAACCCGCCGGAATTTTTATAATTCCAAGCGTGCTGTTGAATAGCATAAAAAAATTATTTAATTATGTTGTTTTACAATAAAATTCTAAATCCTTATATTGAAATAAATTCTTGTTAATGTAGAATTTATTAATTCTATAAAACATTTCAGATTTATAAGTATCAGTGTCAAATATTGATAAATTGTAATCAAGTTTTCCGGAAAATTGGTAATTACATACTCTGAAATATGTTTGTAAAATATCACGTTCAACTTTATTGTAAATTATTTTCTTATGATTGATCTGAAGAATGTCATCCTTATCAACAGAGTTAAGAAAATATAATAATCTATCATAATATCTTCCTAAAGGAAATATAATATTCTGCCTAAAGTCATTGATTTGGATTGTATCGGTATAATTATCGTCTTTTAATTGTTTATTAATTAGGCGTTCTGTATTCAATGTAAATTGGAACAACCCTATATAATTTATTCCATTTGATTTCTCTAAATAACTTTTAGTAGAAGAGTTAGCATTTTCACCTAAATCTGTTTTATATTTTATATTTTCCGCATCTTCAATAAGGTCTTTTAAATCATTATAAAAAATATTAAATTGATTTATTGATAATGAAATTTTAGTTTGTTTACGACCTTCATTAAAAGTTCTATAAATTAAAAATGCTGTAATAACGTACACAATTAAAATAAAAAAATTAATTGTATCTGGCGTAGTCCAAGTATAACAAAGTATCATATAAAAGAATAGTTAAAGTTTATATTTAATTTCATGGTTAAGTAAATTCTAAAAGCACTAAAGAATTTCAATTAATTATTTTTTTTCAACTTGTTTAAGTTTAGATCGAAAGAGAATAGCTGTTTCGTATTATCTGAAAAATTTTTATAGTCCCAATTTTTTGTCATACTGTATGGTTTAAAAAAATTCCAAAATATATCATAGTCTTTTTTATCAGTAAAATCTTTGCTATCTGATTTTACTAAAGGAATAATAAAAACGAATGTTAGACACGTATAATGAAATTCTCCAACGGCAAAAGGTAAGTCTGTATTACCGTCCTTTCTTAAATAAACCATTATACTTGGGTGTGTTTTAAAGAAGTCATTAGAGGTTAATACTGCAACCATAGGAAGTTTCGATAATATTGTCTTACCATTAATCCAAGCAATAGTATCTTTAAACATTGGTATAAATTCAGAATCTAAAACACTTATTGAGAACTTACAAAGAGTCTTATAAACATCCTGCATTACAATACTGGAAAATGTATCTAAACGGAAGTTTACATTTGGAAAATCTTTATCAAACTTTACTATTTCATCGTCATTACTTGCATAATACTCGAGTTTGATTTCTCCATCATTAGAAAAAGAAAAGTTCTTGCCAGAAATTTTCGAAATTCCATTTTTCCCTCCAATTCCATAAAATGTTCCATAAAATTTTAAAAAAGTGATAAGACTGTTTTCAATTCCTGATGCTGAACCAAATTCTGCATTACATAAATCGCATTCTTCATTAAGGATAATTTTTTTATTTCCAAGTGCTTCAGAAATTGCATGTGCTTCGTTCTTGAAAGTCACGTCGGTTCTAGTGTTATTACAAAATCTACATACTCTTTTTGCTTTTTCTCTTTCCCCGATATATCTTTTAATGCTTCCATCAAAAGCTTGAAAAGTATATTCTTTTTTTATTTCACCAAACAGTTCATTTGTTTGATCTTTGATAGTTGCAAAATCATTTTCATCTTGTAATGAAGAAAGGTAATCATAGAATTCAAAACGTTGATCTTGAGTCAATATGAGTCCTGGAAATATTAAAAAGTGTTCTCCTTCATAAAGTTTTTGAAAATAAGTACGAAGTTGAAACACTTTTTTATTGACATTTTTATAATGCTCAATAAATTCATCTACTCTTTTTCTAAGTTCTGGTGTATTTTTCTGAAGTGATTGGATATTTATTTTACGGTTTTCTTTGTCAATGTCTTCTTCTTTTGTAAAAAGAAATAAAAAATTATTTAAAACATCATCAATAGATTTAGTTGACTCTATTACCATATCACTTTCGTGAGATAAGGAGATAAGTGTAAATTCAATTTTATTCATAATTTCAGTTTTGAATTATCTAATACAAAGCAAACGCAAATATTAAGTTAAATTTAAGATTATAAAGTTATATATTAAATTATTGTAATTAAGTATTTATTTTACAAACGGTTTAAATTTTTCACTATCGGTCATATTTCTTCGACTAATTTGTTTATTTACAATAAATGTCTGTCGTCAAATAAAAAACCCGCCGGAATTTATTATTCCAAGCGGGTTGTTGAATAGTACTCAAAAAAGAATAACTATCCCCTGTAAACACCATTTAAACAAAATAAATTTTTATTGCAAGTGCAAAATATTTTAGACTATAAAATATTGAGGGGAGTCAAATAATAAGATTCTTGAAAAAAAGTAAGCGCATGCACGCATGGCTTTATATCTCCAAACCAGTAATATAAATTTACTCCGTCATAACGAAATCCACAATTGCCAAACTTGCAATTTATTATTTGGAACGCTATGATGCCAAAACGGAAAAAATATGAACCTATAAAACTTAGAAAAAATGGAAACAAGAAAAGGGAAAACTGTATTTATTGAATACAGTACCGCTAACCCAGGGCAACATTTTTTAACAGTAATGCAGAATTATGGTTACAAAAGAGTTACTGTAGCAAGAGTGTCCTTAATTGAGAATAAAGAAACAAAAGAGAAGGAGTTGGTGGCAACCGACTTTGACGGAAAACAAATTTTCAGCGAAATAAAGGATTTAGAAACATTAAAAAAGAAATTTATTGAACAAGGTGAGAGTCTCGCAAAAGAATCGCTTTCAAGACCAAAAAAAACAAAGCAAGGCAATTTTAGAACCTATTCTCAAAAATATACGAGAGAGCAAATAATCGGCATCCACCGAGAACGGTTTGCTGAAAAGAGCAAAGACAAAAAGCAAGAAGTTTCAAAAACTAATAAACAAGATTTAAGAAAAATTGAGAGAACCAAAGATCAGGAGCAAATTAAGGAAAAAGATAGTGAGAAGCTACAGGAAAAGGAAGCACCTGAATTAACTACCCAAGAACCAATTCAAGATGAAGCCATTGAAAATGAGAAATCAGAGAGGGAAATTGAGCTTGAAAATATCAGAGATGACAAGGACGATGACAGAGGTGATGTAGAAATCGACAGATAAACTTAATCATGAAAAAACAGAAAAAAGATAAGGCACTGATTGAATTCAGTAAACCTGACCCAATTACAAATATTGTAATAGTGAACAGGGTATTACAAAACAGTACCACTGAACCAATTGGAAAAGTATATCCTGACTTAAGTAATGGCGAAGATTCTCTAATTTATATTTCAGTCAATAATGCCGGAGAGGAAATCTTTCCACCATCATCAGACTTCACAGAAATTGAGAATCAATTTGAAAAATATGCAAAAGAGCTTTCTGAAAAATCACTCATTGAAGAAATGATATCAGAAAATGACAAGGTCGAAAAAAGGAGTAAATCAATTAAAAGCATTCGTAATTGGAAGATTAAAAATAATTCAAAGCAAATAAATTATTAACCCTTAAAACCTAAAACTATGTCAAATGATTTAAATTTTTCTTTAGGCAACCTCTATGACCCCAAAATGGAAGCTATGATTAAAAAAGGTGGTTCTGAAATTTTAGAAACAGCCAAAATAAATGGAAGAATCACAGGAATACGAAATATTCCTGCTTCTGTTGGAGATCAAATTGCCCCATATATTGGAGATATAAAAGCAAAATGTGAAAAACTAATGGCCGATGTAAACGGTCATCTTCAACCAGAAGCCCAATTTCCAGAAGCCAAAATGGATGCAGACTATTTCAGAGAAAAAGTAGGTGTAATTGAAACTGAGATTAAAGAAAAAGAAGCACAAAATCAAAGTGATGAATCTGAAACAAGAAGTTTCGATAAAAGTAGTTTACCAACAAGATTTGGCATAGCTCTAATTGTAACTTTAATAATGTATACAGGAGATGCTACATTTATAGCCAAATCCTTTCAAGTAACAGGTGAGAATCTATTAGTTTCATTAATCTTATCAATAGGGGTTTCTGTTACAGTATTTGCATATTCACATATGGCACCTTTCCTATATAAAGGAGCAAAGAGTCAAGCAGGCAGACGGAAAGTTGTATATGTATCACTTTTAGGAACAACAATAGTGTTTGTTGTTTTAGCAATATTCCGAGCAACCTACTTAGCAAACCATGATGTACACATCAATCCTATCAATTTTGTAATTATCAATCTTTTCTTTTTTATTGTATCTACGCTAATTTCATTTTTCATGTTTCCAACATGGGAAGAATTCAAAGAAAATACTTTAAAATTAAAGATCCTTTTTGCATTAAAGAAACGCAGAAAAGAAGTAGAACGATTAAAAAAGGAGATTGAAAAAATAAAGTTGACAATACTTGAACGAACTAAATTACGCTTAAGAATTGCACATCAAGCCAATTATGCTGCTGAAAGAATCAGAAAAATATACGATGAAGCAATTGGAGTTTTCATTACAACAAACCTTCAATTCAGAACAGACGGAAAAATGCCAGATTGCTTTATAAATGTACATTCTGATTTAGATATCAGCGACTTTAACTTTACTATTTTACCTCCTAATAATTTAAAATCATGAAAACAATCATAATAATAATCGTCCTGTTAACTGCAACTATATTGATTGCAGTTAACACAGTACCAAACCCCAATATCACTGAAGTTATTGTTTTGCGTGATATTACTGATAATCATTTGGCTCAGCCAAATACCAATGAAATACTTTCATTATTTGGTTTGGAAAACAAATGGAATGGTGGAATATTTCATTTCACAACAATAACGGATGTAAGCTACAACCAAACAGAAATCATTAAGCTTGAACCAAGGAACGAATGGCTAACATTTGAATTAGACCGAGATAAAGAAGTCAAGAAGTTTAAGAATGACATTTCTGAAATCTTTACCAATAGCGAAAAAGACATAATCGGTAAAAAAAGCACTTCTGTATATGCCCCAACAGTCAATGAATTAAACAAATTAAGCAAAAGTAAAGCACAAAATCGGATACTTCTTTTATATACAAATTTGATGGAAAACAATTCAAATATATCTTTTTATGATAATGGAACACTAAGCAAACTTAAAACTAACCCAGATTCAATACAAAAATACTTTGAATCACAAGTACCACTTCAAAAGCTAAATGGAATTAAAATAATAATGATTTACAAACCATCGGATGAGAAAGAAGATGAGGATTATAAAATTGTCTCAGAATTTTACAAAAGACTATTTGAGAGTAAGGGCGCAGAAGTAGAGATAGTCGCCAATATAAATTAATAATTCTTAAACATGGAGGAAACAATAAATGACATTTAAAAAATCATTTTGGAACTTCTTAAAAATGCTATTTAAACTAGCATTAAGAATAGCAATTATACTGCTTTGGGGAATACTTTCATTAACGGAAGTATTTCTAAAACACATCAACGAATACCTGAAAAAAATTATCAGCTAATTTAAAAACAAAAAATCATGGAAATCATTACACAACTTTTTAAAGCCCTTTTTGAATTGCTTTCCGGAATATTAGGAATGCTTTTTAAGTCTTTGGAATTTGTTTTTTCACAAAGAAAAAAGGAATACCATTCAGAATTTGCAAGTCAGGGAACATTACTTTCAAGATACAATCATGGGTTTTGTTTAACAGGAAGAAGGAATTTAACAAGAAAAGATTCATTCCAGAATGCTTTGATAATCGGTGGCACAGGAGTAGGAAAATCAACGGTTGTATTAATTCCATCACTGTATACAACTATAGGTTCCAAAATAATTCATGACCCATCAGGAGAACTATATTCAAAAAGTTCCGGCTATCTTATGCAAAAAGGATATGATGTGAAAACATTGAATTTTGCCAATCCGCAGAATTCTTCCAATTACAACCCACTTACAAGAGCTAAAACCAATTCCGATATTCAGAAAGTAGCAAGTATGTTAGTGGAAACAGCGCTTGGCGGAAAAACAAAGGATCCATTTTGGAATACACAAGCCACATCTTTGCTGACTATGCTCATAACAATACTAAAAACACAAAGCGAAGAA
>JBAZVA010000046.1:0-10105 GCA_041661165.1 Candidatus Woesearchaeota archaeon
AATATTATTAAGTAAAAGTCCAAAACCTACTAACACAACTATTACACCAAACAAAAATTTACCAGATATAGGGTATCCACAACGTAAACAGCACGAAGTTTCTTCTTCTCTTTTTGAAACATCAATATTAACTACTTTATTTTCACTTTTATTAGAAACTATTTTTTTTGATTTTACGTTTTTCATCCAAATCACCTTTATTTTTATTTAAATACTTAATTAAATATATAATTTTTTAAATAAGTATATAATTATAAGATAACTACTTATTTATAAGAGTTTTTTATTTTACTATGCCTTCTTATCAACCAATCTTTTAAACCAAATTATATTAATTATAGCCGAAAATACACTTGCAATGATCATTGCAACTGCAATTGATAAATAACCAAAATGCAGAAAAAATACAAAAATATACGCTAAAGGAACTGCAATGAATAGTGATCTGATTAATGCAATAAGAAGTCCTGGAAAACCAAACCCCATCGCTTGCATTGATCTTGAAAGTATCATAGTAATAGCAATAAATGGAAGAGCAATAACATCAAGTCTTACATAAGGTACTGCAGCTGCAATTACCAATGGATCGTTTGTAAACCAACGCATAAAAAATTCTGGAAAAATGAAAATAATAAGTGAAACAAACCCAGAAATCAATACCGCGATTTGTACTGCTTTAAATGTGGTTTTCTTTAATATATCATATCTTTTTGCACCATAAAACATTCCGGCTAAAGTCATAGCACCAACTGACAATCCGTAAACAGGAAGATAAACTAAACTCTCAAGTCTCCCAATCATTCCAAGTGCCGCAACATTATTTGTTCCAAAAGTAATCATAACTCTATTTAAAAAAATCGCAGTACATGATATTATTATCATCATCACAGATGAGAAGAATCCTATCATTACTATGTCTTTTAATATTACTTTTGAAAATTTAAAATATTTCATACTAAATCTCAAATACTTTGTCTTTCTAACATAATAAACACATAAAATTAAAGCAAATAGATATGCAACTACAGTTGCAAGCGCCGCACCTCTAATTCCCATATGTAATACAAACATAAAAATTGGTGCAAGAATTATATTCAATGCAAGTGAAGAAATATCGATTTTCATTGCAGTTTTAGTATCACCTTGTGCAGAAAAAATACCAGTTATTGCATATGACACTAAAAGAAAAACAGTACCAAGTAATAACAAGAAAATATATTCAGTAGCCATTTCTAAAACAGCCCCAGTAGCACCTGATACAATAAATAAACTTTTTACAGAAAGTAATCCACAAATAGTTATCAAAATTCCTAATAATATAGACAAAATCAATCCGTGCATCATAGTATTTCTTGCTTGTTTATGATTTTTTTCTCCTATATATCTTGAAAGTCTTGAAGAAATACCCGCATTAAGTCCAATACTAACAGATACCAGAAAAAAGAATATTGGCCATGAAAATGTAATTGCCGCAAGTGCTTCTGGACCTAATCGTCCAACATAGACAGTATCTACAATATTATAAAGTGTTTCAACAATTCCAGCAGCCATTATTGGAAGTGAAATCGCGAACAATGATTTGTAAGGACTATTAATGAATTCTTTTAATCTTGATTTTACCATAATAATCATATTTTCAAATAGTTTTTAAATGTAATGAAAAAATAATAAAAATAATATTTTAATAAAAATGACTCGTATCACAAAAAGGTTTATTATCAGATTTTCCACACGAACATAATGAAACTCTATTTCTTATTTCATAATTTCCTATAGGAATATTTCCTTTAACCCACAAAGGTCCGTTTTTCATTACACTAATCGTCGGCTTAAACTTTGGTTCAATTGCTTTTTTAGTTTTTTTGTTCCACACAACAAGTCTTCCGGAATTACAACATCCTGCTTCTTTAATTGCAATATTCTTTGATTTTTTAACTGTTCCATATTGTACACGTTCCCATATTCCTCCTGCTCTTTTACAAAATCCCGCGCCAGAACATAATTCGTTTAAATCCGTGAGAATTAAATCTTTTCCGACAAATTTCTGTGCATTTTTTAAATATTTTTCTTTACTTGCAGTTTCTGTGCCATCAAAATTAAATTTCGAGTGTACTCCGTCACAATACGGCATATTCTTTGACTGTCCGCATCGACATAAAGCATATGATTCTATCAACGGATACTTTTTTATTTTCATCCATCTTAGAGGCTCGTCATCTTTATTAAACACAATTACTTCTTCTATTAACGGAATATTTCCTGAGACTTCATATGGTCCGTTTTCTGCAATTAAAATTTTCGGAATTTTATTTTTTATAGATTTTTTCATTTAGAGTTACCTCATTATTTATTTGTTTACTTTCGCATCTATTTCTTTCATTCTTGCCCGCAATATCGTTCTGATAAGCAATTTTGGCAGTGGTTTTTCTTTTGGAAACTGCACAGCACCAATACTTGTTTTGAATTTTTTAAGTTTTTTAGCAATGCTTTTTAGTATCGTTCCACTATACGGATAAAATCCGATATGATTTTTATACGAACGAAAACATGCAACAATTTTCCCATGATATCTGAATGCAGGCATACTGTAAGATATTGTCTGTTCAAAATCGTAGACTGAAAAAATAATTTGACGCAAATCTATTAAAACTTTATGTTCTTTTTTTGGAAGCAATTTTATATACGCATCAATTGTTTTTATTTTCATATTCAAAACCCATTTTATTTTCAATTTAAAATATATATTTTTTTATTCCAAGACACTTCACTAATTTTTGGTTTGTTTAGTCATATACTTTAATGGATTCCAGTAAAAATCAATCCAACCCTGTTTTATTTTTGAATAAAAATATTCGGGAATATCTTCCTGTGAAAAAATTAATATTGTTTTTTTCTTATCCTTTTTGAATTTAAAAGTAATAGTTGAATAATGACCTTTCGGCCAGTCACTTGCACGCCAGGATTGGACTATCAATTTATCTTGTACTAATTTTAGATTCTTTCCTTCAATATAATCCCCATACGCTTTTATTTTACCGCCTTCTTTTCTAGAGATTACTGCCTTGTCACCAGTCAAAAAAGAATGCTTCTTTGAGTCCATCAATATCTCATAAATATCATGTGGCGCAGCATCAAATATTATTGTTTGAATCATTGTTTTCATAAATCACTTCTTTTATGCATGTTACGAATTAACAGGTGTGTCCGAAGTCTTTTTACCAGCCTTGATTTATCACGCAAATAATTGTGCTTATTAATAACTCCGATTGGAACCAGATATAAATTCTGCATATTATTGTGCGTGCTGGTAAAGACATTTCTAACATAACCAAATCAATATTTCTCAACTAATTCCTGTAACTTGTCTAAACTTTGATTCCATCCTTCTTTCATTCCACTTTTTAATATTGCTTCTCTTGCCAATTTTGATTTCGGGAGTCTGTACATTATACAAAGTCTCGTTTTCATATTTTCTTCATCAAAAGTAATTGTCACAGTTGATTCTTTCGGAAAATTTTTATCCATCCCATAATCAGAAGGTAACATTTTCTTTCCTACATTATCCGTAAAATAATCTACGATTACTAACTTATTTGGTATGTCTACTTTTTTGAATACTCCTCCGCTCCAAAAATCCTTGCCTGCAAATTTACCTTCTGTTCCACGCATACAATATAAATATTTTCCGCCTTTTCTAAGATCCACCTGAATTTCAGGCGAAGTAAATCCCTTTGGACCCCACCATTTTTTTATCTGTTCCGGCTCAGACCATGCTTTGAACACCGTTTCTGGTGGCGCATTAATTACACGTGTGATGATTAGTTTGTCTTTGTTTTGATTTGTTTTGTCCATTTTTATCACCTCAATTTATTTATTACCACATGGAAAGTATTCCTGAAGATACCAAGAATACGACAAAATACTGAAATATGTTTATGAAATACAAACTCATTGGTCTTCCTTCCCAATTTATTGCGTTAATACTTGTTGTGACAGAAAATCCAAGCCACGTAACAAAACCAAGCATTAAACCACCTGAAACAGTTGTAATTTTTAGCATATCAATCAAATACGCCATTATATAATTTAATACAAATGCAGCAACAAGTGCAAAAAAATAATTCATCCACATTCCTTTTTTCATCATTGCCTGCATTTTTTCTTCAGACATTCCTGATGCTTTCATCCATGGCTCTCTGAAAAGTATCATATACCATAGTGCACCAATAAGCATTGTTATAACCGTTGATACTGCAACAATAAGCATATTCATTTCATCAACCCCCAAATTAAGCGAAGTAATACATATAGCAAATATAGTATATTAAACTCCCGAGCAGAATTTCTATCGCATTTATAAAATAAATTTTATATGATGACATTTTGACGAGAATTTTAATAACGCTCCTAATTGCAAAAAATGAACAAATAAGGCGTTTTCTGATATAACGAAAAATTTATATAGTAGGTGTCATATATGACACTTATGACAGACGCAAAATTCAGAACAACCAAACTTCCCACTGAGTATTTTGATAAGATGGAATCATATGTAGAACTACATCCGGAATATGTTTCAGTTTCAAACCTTCAAAGAAAGATAATTGATGATTTTTTCCAAAGAGAAAATGAACAATTCTTAACAAAATTCAAAATAATATTTAACGAAAATGTAATTAAATTAATCCATACTAAAATCTCCAATAACTTTGATATGGAATCTAAAGAAATGTTAAAAGAAAATACAATAAGAAAAATAATAAATGACTCTTTTGATATTGACAAAAATACTTTTCTTTCAAAATTCTTAGTTACATTTGCCAAAGTTCACCCTTTTGATGACGGTAACAAAAGAACTTCCTGGCTTACTGTAGATATATTTTTAAGATTGATTGGCCAAACACTTGAGATTAATACAGATAAAAATATCACAGAGGATGAAAAATTCATCTGGCAAAATAGTGCAAATCAAAAAACAGTTGAGCAGGTCAAAGAATATCTTGCAAATCATATAAAACCTTTTACTTCATCAATCTCCTCTATTGAAGATGAAATAGACGTTTTACTAAAAGAGAAGAAATCACTATGGACAAACCTTTCAGAATAATTGAAATTGACGAATATAAAGAAGTTCTGAATCACAAATTAGAATCATACAAAACAATAGTTGTAATCGGTTTTCCGAATTCCGGTAAAACTACTACATTTAGAAATGTAAAAAATACAGAGTATATTACATTCGTATATCAAGGAGAAAACATTGCAATTACTCCTGCTAATAAATATATAATTCCAAATAATAAAACTGTAATTATTGATGAAATCCATTCAAATGAACATGAATCAAAAGTAAAAGAAGTTCAGAAAAATAATAAAGTCGTAATAATTCATAATAGAATATTTTGCGATGATACTAAAAGGTCAGTTGATGCATTTATGAATGTTTACCACGAATTGGATTATAATAACTGGATATTCTTCGTCAAGAAATGAAGGGGACTACAAATATAAGAAAATGTAGACACCTTAAGTAGAACTGTTCAAGAATGTAGTCACCTAATTAATTGGTGGAATTCCAACAAAACGATAAATATCTTCTTTTTTTCTTGGATTCAAAGAAACGTGCCACTCGCCTGTTTTTTTCAAACGAATAAGAAATTCAATTTTAATTAATTCATCAATCGCATCACTTACAACTTTTGTTCCGCGAAGATGACCTGGTAGACCTTTAACTGAATTTTTCTCTTCAGTATGAGACTCTCCCCACTTTGGAGGATGAAAATTCATTAGTTTCCTTAAGATTTTCTTTTGTATCTCTATTTTTTCCATAAGAAAGAAGATAAAAGTTATATTCCTATTTAAAATATCATAACTATTATCATGTCCTAAATAAATTGCTTAAAACTTTTAAACTCTAAAAAAGAACATCATCATACCAAAATAGAAAGTTTTATAAGTTATACAATTACACGTATTGATACACGTACTAAAACACGTATCAATGTATGTGTAACTACAAGTACTAATATATACAATGATTTTACATAAGTGAAATAATGACAGAAACTACAATATTTAGATTAACATTAGGCGATTCTCCTGTAATAAGAGTACTCGAATTTTTAATAGAAGGAAGAGGACTTGACTATTCACTTACTGACATTGCAGAAAATTCAAACGTCGGATGGACTACACTTCACAGAATTTGGAATAACTTAGAAAAAACTAAAATGGTTGTACCGACAAGAATAATAGGTAAAGCAAAATTATACAAACTAAATGAAAAAAACCCAGCAGTTCAACAACTTATAAAATTATTTGACACCTTGATATATCTTCAAACAGAAAAATTCTTTGAAAAACAAACTATTGTTGCTGAAAGTTCTGTTAAGTATGGAAAAAGAAAAAGATAATACTTATACCCCTACAAAACCCCAAAACATATAAATATGTAGGGGTAACTTCTTATTATGGTAAGCTTTCGAAATAAAAAGATAAAAGGCAAAGAATACACTTATGCAGAATACTCTTTTCGTCTGCCTGATAAAAAGATAAAAAAGATTTCAAAATACGTAAAAGACGGTTTTGACGAAAGACAAGTAAGAGATTCACTTTTGCAGGAAGAAGTTGAAGCGTATAAGAAAGTTGTAAAGTACAAAGCGGATGCAGTTTTGTCAGACGAAGATATCAAGCAAATAGAAGAAATGCGTGTAAGATTTAAGCAAATTAAAAATTCACTTACTAAAGCACAAATGGACGACATAATAACTCGTTTCGCGGTAAATTTCACTTACGAATCTAATGCGATAGAAGGAAACTCTTTGACTCTAAAAGACGTCACACTTATTGTTAATCAGAATATAATTCCAAGCGGTGCAAATCTACGGGACGTATATGAAACAAGAAATACAAAAGAAGCAATCAAGATGCTTTTTGAAGGAAAAATTAAGATTTCTAATAAAGATATTATTGAATTGCATAAAACTCTTGTAAAAGACACAGGAATTAATTTCGGTTTTAAAACAATCCCTAATTTTCTTCTTGGACGAAATATTAAGACGACTTTGCCTGAGAATGTTGAAAAGGAAATGACTCACCTTATTGATTGGTATGATAAGAATTGCTCTATTTTGCATCCGTTGGTACTTGCGTCAGAATTTCATCAACGTTTTGAGAAGATTCATCCGTTTGATGACGGAAACGGCAGAACCGGAAGATTACTTATTAACGCAATCCTAATTGACTTAGGTTATCCTCCACTGATAATTAGAAAGACTATGAAGTCTGCATATTTTACAGCCCTTGACGCGTATGATAACGGTCATAAACCAAAACTTGTTCGATTCCTGTTAGACAAACTGAGGAGCACATATGAGAATTTCTTCAGAATTTATGTAAGATATTTGTAATTATATAAAACAGTTTTATAGAAATTATGCTCTTCGTTTTTATTTAACAAGTAGTTTTATTATTTCCCAAACCAAATTTGAAAGAAGTGCGACAAAAACTCCGCCAAGTAACCAATTAAAAAAAACATGTCTCTTTTTTTCTTTTAATCTTAAATCCATATAAGAGAAAAATTCTACCATTATCTTTCCAAACATATGTAAAAACAAAAACAATGACGCAATAGCAATTATTAAAATTACAGGACTATTATTAAAAAGAAACATCGCACTATTATATATCAAAACAGATAAAGAAACAGAAATTAAAAAACCAATTATATCTACAATTCCTTTTGATTTGTCTTCTTCAGAATTAATTCCAAAAAAAATAAATCCATACCACGTTTTATACCTATCAATCAAATCAAGTACTTCCTTTTTACAAACTTCCAACTTACCTTCATCCAAACCAATAAGTTCAAAATATGAATCTATTGGACTCTCTTTATTTAGTTCAAAATGAAAAGAAATTATTTTATTTTCATCTTTAATATTCGTTGCATCCTTATTAATGATTAATGCAGTCATTCTTTTGGGCAAATACGAGCTTTCAAGAAAATCTCTTAAGTTCTTATATGTTCTTTCTTCTTTTTCAGCAACAATTGTTATATTTGTTGTAACTGAAATTGATTTCGGATTACATTTATTAATACATTTAAACAATTCTATTAAAAACTCTTTATCAACAACTATTGATGGTATGTTTTCAGTTATTACGATTTCGGGCATATTTTAATCTATTTATAGTATATTTATATAATTGATTCGTATCTAGTTAATAGTTAATATTAATTATACTTAGAAAGTTAGTATCAAGTTATTTATACTACCTAATATTTTGATATTTCTAGAGAATATGGAAGATGAATACAAAATAGGAAAACAATCAAGAGATTATGTTAAAGAAATTACTTCGTTGTCCGAAAAAGATATTGAAAAAGTAGAAAGAGTGTGTAATGCATTAGAAAAGCAATACAATGCTGAAGCTTGTAAAGAAGGAGAACAGAAGTATAGAATCTTATTTGAAAGAGCCGCAAAAGAACATTTACCATTCATTGTTTATTGCATTTATATGAGTGCCGTTGGAATAACTGCCTTCATTAACATTAACAAAGTTACTGACTGGTATTTAATAGCATATTTAATTGCTTTAGTGTTAATAATGCTAGTACCTCTCATATTATTAATTCCAAAAAAGAAGGAATTACCAAAAGAACCTACATTAGCAACAGAAATTTCAAAAGAGGAAAAACATGAATGAATTATTAAAATTATACTGGACCAATAGAAAAAGATGGAAAATAGGAATAATATCCCTTAATAAAAAAGGTATTAAAATATTCAAAACGTCTAGAATGCTACTTATAGGAAATCCTAATCTGAGAGAAGAATTGTTTGCAGACATCCCATTTAAAGAAATAATCCATATAACATACGAAATTGGAATTTTCAAAGGCAAAAGAATTAATTTATTTGTAACTAAAGAAACATATGAAAAAATAAAAAGGAAAGGAAACAAATTAGAACAATTTCTTATAGAAAAGTTAAACACTGAAAACAAACTGACATTCTATACGATGTCTGATTCAAAAGATGAGATTATTTTATTCATAAATAGAATTAATGAATTGAAAAATAACATTTGAATTGATAATTATGACAAGTACAAAAGAGTTTGCAGAATCCGCTTTTAAATTCACTCACAATCCATTAGGTATAATTGGACTATTTATTGTTTTACTCTATGGATTTGCATCATTAGTCATTATATTTTCAAATCAATTGAATGTAGAACAAAGATGGCCATTAATTTTGTTTCTGGTAATTTTCCCTGTCGCAATTTTAATTAGTTTTTTAATTTTGGTTATCTTTCATCATTCAAAATTATATGGACCCACCGATTTTCGTGACGATGGTTCTTTTATAAAATTAGCAAGTCCTGAAGAGCAAAAAAGAAGAAATAATGATACTGAGAATAAAATAAATACCACAAATATTACTACAGATTTGAGAAAGAATACAACAACACACGGAATTATGTTTTCAAAAGCTAATATGAAAACAATTATTTTAAATGAGGAATTGATATTGCGTGAAATTGAAAATGAAACAAATTTATTCATAAAAAGAAATGTGAAATTCGCAATCGATGATAATAATTTTTTTTTGGATGGAGTTATGGAAAATAATCGAGAATTTGTTTTGATTGAAGCTAAATTTACCAGAATATCTCCAGAATCAAAAATTTTTGAAAATGTATTAGTTAGACGTATAGAAAACTTCATTCAAAAAGCTTCAAATGTGTCCTCGTATTTGAAAAATAAAAACATCATCGCAAATTCAATAATTTTTGCTGTTGCAACAGAAAAAGATGTTTCTGAGACTGTTATGTCTAACATTAATAATAAAATAAATTCTAGTTCGATAAAAATACTTTTAAAATTTTATAACATAAAGAAATTACAAGAAAAATTTGGTGTTTGATAAAATTCTAAGGCAGCCAAGTCTTCGGATTCTTCAGTTTCTCAGGCAAATAAACATCAATGACCATGTTCAAACCGTGTTTTGCAAACGCCTGCTGTTCCACACGCTGTTTCATCTTTACCATTTGATTTAATGCATTTTGCCACTCTTTGTAATGCTGAACGAAAGGATCG
>JBAZVA010000047.1:0-9537 GCA_041661165.1 Candidatus Woesearchaeota archaeon
TCAAAGGAAATTGTTAAATTGCTTTCGTTACTTGAAAATACAGATGTTTCTTTGGAAGAAATTACAAAAAACACAAAAGATTTTGAAAATAAATTAAAAGAGATTAGGGACAGTATTATATATTTAGGAAATTTAGTGGATCATACTATAATTTTTGAAGAAGATGTGAAAAGAGATGAATTATTGGATAAAGTATTTAGTCAAAAATTTCTTGATTTGTTTGAACAATCAAAAAACATAAATGCAGATTCTTCTTTGTATCAAAAGAATGATAATTTTCCAATTATGTTAAAGTGGATTGTAGATTCTGTTAAAAACGTTCAGGAAATATTTTCGAATGATTTTTACAAGGATAAACCAATAGATATAATGATTTCTCATTTTACAACACAACTTAAAAAATATAGAGGAGATTATAAAAATTATATCTCTCAAATTATTGAAAATTTAAACACTCTTGATAAAGTGTATCATAATCCAAATATAAAAAAAGATGAGAGATTAAGAATCGGAAAGAATATGACAACTACTTTGCTTCAAATTTTCAGAGAACTTAAGGAAAAAATGTTATCTGAAAAAGAAACAATATTTCGACCGATGGAAGATTTTTTTAATAAGCAGATTACTTTTGATGAACATGTTACTAAAATATTGAAAGACAGATCGAAAAAAGCATCAAAAAATGCAGTGCTTACAATTGAAGAATTTAATGATCTTGTAAGAATACACGGATTAAATAGGATTGGTGAAGTTTCAAAATTTCTTACAAATTATTTATTGATACTTATGCAATCTAAAATTGTTCCAGATGAAGAATATGTTTTAAAATTAAAAAGATATGCAGAATTAATTGATTATCATACACAAAAACACGTTGATATTGCCTATGTTACAAAAGAAACAAGTCTTTTAGATGATTTTCAAATTGGATACAGAAAACAATTTCTGGAGAAAAGATTATCTGCTTTGTTTTCAGGCGAACATGGTCCTAGAAAAAGTATTGGACTTGTTTTTATTGATATTGATGATTTTTCTTCAATCAATGATACTTATGGTCATAAATTAGGAGATGATATTTTAAGATTTGTAATGACTGCTATTAAAACAAGAATTCGTTCTGAATCTGATTTTTTAACAAGATATGGTGGAGAAGAGCTCGTGATATGTTTTGAAGAATTTCCAGAAAAAGGAATAGTAAAAAAAATGAAAAATATTAAAGATTTTATAGAGAAAGAATCACAAAAAAAATGGGGACTTATCTTTGAAGGGAAGGATGATGTTTTTAAAAGACAGCGAGAAAGATCGAAAAATAACGTGATAACAAAAATACCAAGTAATAATATAACAATAAGTATGGGAGTTGTATATATCGATGATAAAACATATGAAAAATACAAGGATTATATGGTTCATCCAATGTATTGGCTTGCGTTTTCTGATTATTGTATGTATCTTGCAAAAACCAAAAGAAAAGATATTTATTCAAAATTCATATTAAACATTAATTGGTCGAAATTTAATTGGTCAAAATCCCCTTTAAATGAAAGTATCATAGTTGTTGCAAACGATCAAATTTTTGGTCAATATTTTAATCAACATGCAAATGGAACATTTCTTGAAGACTTAAGTAAAAAATAATTGTTATTCTTTTGTTTTTTTCGTTAATTGGATTTACCAAAATACTTATAAATAAACCTCGGTATTCTCTATATTATGGCAATGAAAACAGATAAAGAAATAAAAAAAGAGTTTAAAATAGAATGTTCTAAATCTCCTGATAAGTTTTATCCGGTTTTAGCATTAAAAAATATGGGTTTTATTAGAAATCAGTGTGACAATTGTCATAAATTCTTTTGGAATGTTGATGGTCATAGAAAAGTATGTGGAGATCCTTCTTGTTCAGGAGGTTTTGATTTATCTAACGGAACTCCTTCTAAGACAAAATTGTCTTATGTTCAAGTTTGGAAGAAGATTGAAGACATTTTTGTACCGAAAGGTTACAAATCAATTAAAAGATATCCAGTTACCGCGAGATGGAACCCGACTTGTGATTTTGTTATGGCGTCAATTGCTTGTTTTCAACCTTATGTTGTAACCGGAGAAGTTGATCCGCCAGCAAAGAAATTAGTTATTCCACAATTTTGTCTTAGATTCAGTGACGTTGATAACGTAGGAGTTACGGGTTCGCATTGTACCGGTTTTGTTATGATTGGGCAGCACGCTTTTATGAACGAACAAGAGTGGAATCAAGAAGAATTATTTTTAGATATTTATTCATTTTTAATTGATGGAGTAGGACTTGATAAAAAAGAATTAACAATTCACGAAGATGCATGGGCCGGTGGGGGTTCATTTGGTCCTTGTATGGAATTTTTTTCGCGTGGTGTTGAATTATTTAATCAGGTTTATACAATGTTTGAACAGACGCCTGAAGGTAATAGACCATTAAAATTAAAAGTTCTTGATATGGGTCTTGGAATGGAAAGAGTTGCTTGGTTTTCTCAAGGAACTCCTAATATGTATGAAGCGATATTTCCACAAGTTTTATCAAAATTAAGAGAAAGAACAGGAGTTTCTGTTGATCACACTCTTTACAAAAA
This sequence comes from Candidatus Woesearchaeota archaeon, assembly GCA_041661165.1. Lineage (GTDB taxonomy): Archaea > Nanobdellota > Nanobdellia > Woesearchaeales > JBAZVA01 > JBAZVA01. The sequence continues at coordinate 2,601 of JBAZVA010000047.1, forward strand.
GTTTTCAAAATATTCTGCTTATCTAAATGCGGATGAAGTTGAAGATTTGAATGTCGCTTGGCAAGAAGTTGCATCAAAAATGGAAATTTCGGTAGATGAATTAAAGCAAAAAATCTGGCCAAATGTCGGACTTTATTCTGTTTGCGAACATGCAAGAGCACTTTTAGTTGCGTTATCAGATGGAGCACTTCCTTCAAACACCGGCGGAGGATATAATCTTAGAATTATTTTAAGACGTGCGCTTGGATTTATTGATGAATTTAATTGGGACGTAGATTTGTTTGAAGTAATGACTTGGCACGCAGAAGAATTAAAAGAATTATTTCCAGAATTAAATAAAAATGTTGCAACTTTAAGAGATGTTGTTGATTCTGAACGAGATAAATGGCTTAACTCAAAACAAAAATCAGAGCAGGTTGTTATTAAATTGATTTCAAAGGAGAAAGTTACTGAAGAAGATTTTTTACAATTATATGATTCGCAAGGAATTGCTCCAGAAACAATAGTTAATTTTGCAAAACAAAAAGGCAAATTATTGAAAGTTCCAGATAATTTTTATGCGAAGGTTTCTTCATTACATGAAAAACAAGAACAGATTCATTCAACTAAGAGACAAATTGGAATTGATTTATCTAGATATGAGAAGACAAAATTACATTATTATGATAATTATTTAGATTTAGAATTTGATGCGAATGTTTTAGATGTTTTAGAAGGAAAATATGTAATATTAGATAAAACTAATTTTTATCCAACTTCTGGCGGACAACTTCATGATGCTGGTGAAATGCAATTTATTGAAAAAATAGAGAAGGTTGTTGATGTTTTCAAAGAAGATAATGTAGTAATTCATATTATTCCAAATACTTCGCTAAAGATTGGAGAAAAAGTTCATTGTATTGTTGATAAAAAAACAAGAACACAATTATCACAGCATCACACTGCAACGCACATAGTAAATGCGGCAGCAAAGATGGTTCTTGGTCCACATATTAATCAGGCAGGTGCGAAAAAAACGCTTGAGAAGGCTCACATTGATTTAACACATTACAAACCAATTAATGAAGATGAAATGAAAAAAATTGAGTTTGAAGCAAATAATATTGTTTCAAAAAATATTAAGATAAATAAGTCTTTTATGAAAAAGCGTGACGCTGAAGATAAATATGGAATGGGATTATATCAGGGCGGTGCAATCCCCGGAAACGAACTTAGAATAGTTGAAATTCCGGGTGTAGATGTCGAAGCGTGCGGTGGAACTCATTTAAATTTTACAGGTGAATGCGGTAAAATAAAATTATTAAAAACAACAAAAATCCAAGATGGAATTGTGAGGGTGGAATTTATGGCAGGAGAAGCGGCAGAATCAGTCGGAAAATCAGATGATGAAATTTTAATACAAATTGCAAGTGAACTTGAGTGTTCTAATAATCCAAAATATATACCTTCCAGATGTACTGAACTTTTTACAAATTGGAAGACTGCAAAAAAATTAAAAGAAAAAGGAGAAAATCTTCCTATGTCAATATTTGTTTTAATTTCAAAAGAAGAATTTACTGGCGACTTATTAAAACAAGCAGCTGCAAATTTATCTACTCAACCTCAGCATGTTTTGAAAACCATATTACGGTTCAAGCAAGATATGGAGAACTTTGTTATCGAGGCCAATAAGGGAGCGGCTTAATTGTATTTTATTTTTGTTTTATTTTTTATTATTCGATTTTGAAGCCACTGAGAAGTGGTGACGATTAGAAAGATTTATAAATATTAAATGAACTTTTTACTTGGGATGGTTCTAGACGATAAGCTTAAGGATGATCAATTAAGGCAGGATGAGTTAAAGATTATAGAGCGCGAATTTTCTACGAGAGTAAAAGAATATTATAAACAAAAAATACCTCCCACTCCTATTGATGAAGATATTACTATTGTGGTTAGATCTTCAATGGATTCTAACCCTGGTAGTAATAAGATTTTTATTGAAACTGATTTTTATCCGGTTTTGTATGAGGGAAAATTTCTAAAACCTTTTGATGAAATAATGTTAAAAAATATGCATAAAAAAGTTTTTATCAGACAAAATTTTGATCATATGAAAGATTATGATGAGGTAGAAAAAATTTTAAAAGACTTTGAACTTAGAAATTCTGCGGGAATAGATTACAAAACACTTCATTTTGATGTTGATAATGGAAAATTAACATTTGAGGCATATAATCCATTAGCAATAATTGGTGTTAAATGGGCTAATATAATTGAATTGGCACAAAAAACCGGATGGAAAATATTAGTTAATGATAAGGCTGCGCCAGATAAACTTTTTGATACTAAACTTATACATCTTCCAGTTAGAGAAAATTTGACATCCATTGCAGATGTTGTAACTCCTCAGGCTAAAGATCGATTAAATGATATGTTAGTTTCTGGAAAAAATAAATTAGATGAACTTTTTCCTTCAATGGTGCAAACACCTTCATCACAAATACCTCCAGTACGAGAATCTACGGTGCAGTCATCTCCTATTCAAACATCTCAATCACAATCTTCTAATGGGCCAACTGAAAAAATTTATGTACCTTCAAAATTTGCAGATCTTTCAAGAGATTTTCTTCGTCTTACAGGTCTTGGAGGTTGTATGGAAGTTGGAAGATCATCACTTTATTTAGAAGCTCCAAAAGAACAGGGAATAATATTTGATTTTGGTGCATCATTTACAAAGTATAAAGAGGCTCAAATGCCTTTACATGAATTAGTTGATTTAAAGAGAGTAAAATCAGTTATTTTATCTCATGTTCATGCCGATCATCTATGTGGTATGCCTTTGTTATATAGACTCGGATACACTGGAAAAGTATTGACGCATAAATTTAATACTCATTTTATGGGACAAATTTGTGAAGATTATTTAGATGTTTATTCAAGAAATAATAATGGAACAGTTCCTTATGATTTAAGAGATATTAATAATATGTTAAGAAATGTTGTTGAATTAGAATATGATCAAGAATATCTTATTAGTAGGAATATTTCTATGAAATTATTAAACGCCGGACACATTTTAGGGTCTGCAATGCCTCTTATAAAAATAAATGATGAATTAGTTTTATTTACAGGGGATTTATCATTAAGAGATTCAAATCTTTTAAAACGTGCAGTTTTTCCAGACGAAACAACTCATGTTATATCGGAAGGAACATATGGTTCAGGATTAAATGAAAGACCTTATCTTTTTCAGAAAAAAGAATTTGTTTCTGATGTTAAAGAAGCATTGTCAAGGGGAGGAACTGTAGTTATACCCAGTTTTAGTATTGGTAGAAGTCAAGATGTTTTATATACATTATTAGAATCAGGAATTGATGTTGATATTCATCTTGATGGAATGATTAGAGAATTTACTCCAATAGTTCATTCTATTCTTAAAAGCAATCAAGGAAACATTTATCTTAATAATAAAAATTCAGGTGTCGACCTTTCCTCCGATGATAGATTACATCCTGTTCATGGAAGATCAAGAGAGGAATTGGCAAAAGATACATCTAAGAAAATAATTTTAACAACGAGCGGCATGGGTGAAGGACTTGCCGAAATGTATTGTCAGCATATAATTGATAATCCATTAAATTTTGTAGCTTTTGTTGGATATCAAACTGCACATTCAACCGGAAGAAGATTACTTGATATTACAAGAAAAGAACCATATCTTTCTGGAAGAAAAAAAGAAATTTTATTTAATAATGGAATTAAAAAAGAAATTCGAGCAACTGTAAATCAATATAATTTTTCAGCACACGCAGATGGTTCTGAATTAAGAGATACTTTAGTCAGACAAAATCCTGAAAATATTGTGCTTGTGCATGGAGATCCAAAATCACTTTTTACATTAAGAGATTCTCTTTTAAAAGACTATGAGGCTTTTGGGAAACATCCTCATCCGAAAGTTAGTTGTATAAATAACGGAGATAGTTTATTTTTAACTCCGCCATATTCGCAAGATAGTTAGTATTCTTATAATAATTTTTTATTTGTTTCTTTTTTTGATGTTTTTAACTATTTATTTTGAATAGTTACTTTTTTAAATACTTGTTAGCGATACTGTTTTATGGTAAAAGGAAAGTTAGTATTATGTGCATTGATTGCGGTTATATTTAATGATTTAAGAAAGGACTCTTTTTCTATAAGTCCTGTTTCTATTGCAACTAATCAAGTAGTTAATACGAACATGCTTTTACGTTCAGGGAATTCTGGTTTTAATAATCATTTTAATTATTTGAAACAGGAATTAGGTGTTCAGTATTCAAAAGAATTTTTAAAACACGATTCGAAATATTGGAGTAATATGCCATTTAATGATAAAGATTTACTTTATTCAGCAATAATTGGCGTTCCTGTTTCTTATGATGGTAATAAATTAGAATTAAAATAATATTAAAAAAGAAAAAAAATAAAAAGTTAAGTACATTTATTGCGTAGCTTCTGTTGTATCTGCACTAGTTGTATCTTCTGCAGTTGTGTCTTTTGAAACACTTGTATCTTTTGCTTTAGAAGAAGCAATTGCCCACCATGGTCTGTCTTCTTTAATTAATTCACCATTCGATCCATCAATAGTGTATGTTTTTTCAACATTTATAGGAATTACCCAGAATAATTTTCTTTTTTCTGATGCGACTACGTTGTAGATTGCTTTGTTTCTTTCTGAGTCATCTTTTAGTTCCATTTTTTGTATTTTTTCTTTTAAATTTAGTTTATTTGATATTTGTTTTGGGCTAAATTTAACGATTTTATTTCCTACTTTTATTGACCCGTTTTCGTATGATAATTCAATAGCAGTTGCGTTTACTCCTTCGCTTTCAATCATTGCTCCTGATTCTGTTGGGGAAATTTCTGTTGCAACATCATTTACGTTTACTGTTAATGTACTGTCAGTTGATTCTACTTTAATACCATCTGCAGATATTTCTCTTTTTGAAACTTTTATTTCATTTACTAATGGTGCAACTTCTTCTGCTTTTAAATTTTTTTGATTTTTCATTAATTCTCTTATCATATTATCAATTTCTGTTCTTAATGTTTTCAATGACTCTATTTGTTTTGTTGTGTCTTCGGACGAAACAACTTCAGACATTTTTGCTTTGTAATATGCAGCAATATCGTTTGCTCCACCTTCTTTATTTTTGACTGCGAGTGAAATCATTTCTCCTAAATTTTCTCTTTTATCTTCGTTGCAATTTTTCATCACTTGTTCTATTGATTGTCTTAATTGTTGTTTTATTTGAAGTACTTGATTTTCAGTTAGCCCTAATGATGTTAACTTTTCTTTGTCTAAATATGCTTTTTCATAATATGCTAATTTTTCTTTGAATCTCATTAAATCAGCACACGATTGTACGGATACCATTGGATTTGTAGCAATTGCTGTTGTGCTAGATGCAGTGGTTGTTGTTGTTTGAGATAAACTCATACACTTTTCTTTTTGTGCTCTTATTTCTTGATTATTTGCCTCAATTTTTGCTTTTATTCTTTTAACTTCTTCCATGTTGTTTTGTGCAACTTGTGTGTTTAGTTCTATTAGAAGTTCATTTAATCCTTGTTCCCAATTGTTTTGTATGCATTCTTTAATTACTGCATTTTGTGTGATTGTTTGTGTGCTACATCTTTTTATTGCTTCTCCTTTATCTACCATTATTTTTTGTATTTCTGCTTTGATATCTTCTGCAGCTTTTGGAACTCCATTTACTATTGCAGAATCTGGATTTGCGAGCATTTTATTTAATGTATCTAATTTTTGTTTGTAAATTTTTACATCATCACACGAAACAGCAATTGCATCTTCTTTGACCATTGTTGTTCTTAAAACGCATTGTTCTTTTTTTGATTCTAATTCTTTTGTTTTTATTAAGATTTCAGTCTTTATTTCTTTTATTTTGTCTGAATTGTTTATTGAATCTAATGTGCTTAGAGAATTAGTTAGTGATGTAATTTCTTTTTTGTATTCCATTACTAGTTTTATACATTCGTCATTTGCTTCTTTTACAATTCCTTCTGCAGTTGCTATTGTAGGGTCAGAAGTTACCGTAGGGTTTTGAATGTTTGTTGTAACTGGTTCTGAAGTTAACATTGGTTTTAGTTCTGTATTTTCTTTTTCAACAGCATTTAATGTTGTGTTAGCAGTAGTTGTATCTACTACTATTCTTGGTTGTATATTAGTTGTTGTATCTGTTAATGCTACTTGTGTGTTTTCTGTATTGCTTGCTGTGTTTTGTTCATCTGCTTGTACAATAGAAAGCAAAAGCAAAAAAGTTATTAAAATTGTTACTAATATTTTTTTCATTTTTTGTCCCCTCTTTAATGTTTTTTGTTGGTATATTTATTATTTATAATAGTATTGTGCTTTAAATAATATAGAGGTTATTTATATCTTTGAGCGCTTTTGTTTATAAATAAACTAAATTTGTATTGAATTGTTCCTACTATGATGAATTTTTAACAACCCATCTTTAAATAGCGTTTTTGAATTGTTTTCTTTGATACGTTATGAAATTAGTAGAATCAATTAAAGAGGTGATTGTGGGAAATGAGTCTCCTTTTTTTAATTATACTGATGGTTTTTCTATATTTCCTTTTTTCATTAGAAATGGAACTTTTGGAAGAACATATGATTCCCGTGCAAATCTCGCAAATGTTTTTGTTAGAATTCCGGAAGAATTTGTAAGAAAAAACACAAAAAGATTTACGCGAATGTTCATGAATGGTGCGGGATTTGAAAATAAAAAACAACAAATGAAAGAATTACCGTCTATTGACATGATTGTAAAACGTGAGCCTATTGTTTCTTTTCCTTCAGACAACGAGTTGTATTCTAAATTAAGGAAACTTTATTGTGGTGGGAGTGTTGAGAATTATTCCGAAAATGTTAAGAGTAAAAATAATGATGCGGCGG
>JBAZVA010000048.1:0-9486 GCA_041661165.1 Candidatus Woesearchaeota archaeon
TGTTTGGCCATTAATAATAATATTGATTGGTGTGTATTTAATTAAAAAATCAAAACAAGAAAACAATTAATTTTTCATTATTTTTTAGATTTTATTGGTAATCAATTTTACTAACAATTATATTCAAGGGAAAAACATGGAAAAATTCAATCCGACTAAAATTATAGGAATAATTATATTTGTTTTAGGAGCGGCATTATTTCTAAAAGCATTAGGACTTGTTAATATTCCTCCAGTTCCTTTTTTGTCAGTAATTTGGCCAGTTGGAATTATATTAATTGGACTTGGAATAATGTCAAAATCAAATGGTTCTACAATTGTTTTGGTAGTAATTGCTCTAATTATTGCATCACTAATATTAAGTGGAGAATTAATATCAAATATGGAAGATGCGAAAGAAAGAATTATTACAAAAGAAATAGGTTTAGATAGTCAAATAAAACAACTTAGTGTCAAAATTGATTATGGTGCAGGTGTTGTAAATATTAACGGCAACAATAAAAATGCTAATAATATAGATAATCTTGTTTTGTTTAATGACGTAACAACAACTACAGAAGAACCAATATTTACTTATACTAAAGATAATGATAAAGGAAATTTATATCTTGCACGAGCATCACAAAGTATTCCTCCGTTTAAAAATTTAAAAGATGAATGGAGTGTTTCTTTTTCAAATAATATTCCACTTAATATGGATTTAAATTATGGTGCAGCAGAAGTAAATATTGATATGTCTAATTTAAAGGTTAGTAATCTTGATATTGATACAGGTGCAAGTGAGAGTACTATTACATTTGCAGATTATCCAACAAAAGTAAATATTGATGCAGGTATGAGTTCTTTTAATTTTAAATTTCCAACGAATGTAGGAGTAATAATTATAGCTGATAATGGTATGAGTTCAATGTCTTTAAACAATTTTAAAGAAAAATATGAAGGTATTTATATTAATGAATATTATGAAGAAAACAGTACTAATAATATAGAAATAAATATTGACGCGGGTATGAGTGATTTTAGCGAAGATACTTATTAATTTATTATTTTCAATTTCTTAAGATCTGACAAATTAATGTTTAACAATGTTATTATGATGTAATTTTACTTAATTATGTTTAAATATTTCTAAATTTATTTGTTCTTTATTATTGGAGGGTGAGACAATGGTAAATAATATGACATCAAGAGTGGTTCATTTTGAGGTTCCGGTAGAAAATATGGGTCGTGCAATTAATTTTTATAAAAATGTATTTGGATGGAAATTCGATGAATGGGACGGTCCTGAAAAATATATGATGGTAACAACAGGAAAAAAAAGTGAAATGGGCATAAACGGTGGCATGGTTGCAAAATCAAAAAAAATGCCCTATGTAATAAATACTATCGGTGTGAAATCAGTTGATGATTTTATTGAAGAAATTAAAAAAAATGGTGGAAAGATAATAACTTCAAAAACAGTAATTCCGAAAATAGGATATATGGCTTATTTTAAAGATACAGAAGACAATATTTTTGGAATAATGGAATCTGATATGAAAGCAAAATAATTTTTTCTTTTTTATTATATTAAATATTTTATTGTTTATTATTAAAATTTTTTTTTAAAAGAGATTGTAAAACCTTTTATTTCACAAACATTAGTCATATCAGGCAAAACAACTACTGGCAATTCTTTATAGTCATTATAGTATTTGTATACGCTTTTTGCATAATCATAATAAGGTATTGTTGATAATTTTTTTTCTAAGTACTTTAAATCGGCATTGTTTGTATCATATTTATTTATAGTTAATTCTTTTTTATTTAAATTCGCATTTTGATTAGCTGTGTCCTGCTGATACCTTGATTTAATATCTAATTGATCTGAATTTACATTTGATAATAATACTAAACAACATATTCCAAATAAACTATTTTTCATTGTGTTTTGATAGTTTTTCTAATATTTAAAACTAATTATTTCCTAAGCCAAAGATTTATATTCTACCTTCACTACATTAATAAAATGGGCAAATATAAAAAGATAACTAAGATTGTATTATCAAAGTTAGTTGGATTTGCAATATTTATTCTGATATGGCTTGTAATGAATTTTTTGACGCGATATATCGGAGATGCAACATATAATTATGTTGTTTCATTTTTTAATCTGAATTTTGTTTTACTGCTTGTTATGTCTTTGTTGTTTTTGTTTGGAGAACTATTATCTTTTGTTCCATTTCCACTTAATTTACCTGCTCCTGTGTTTAACGCGGCAGCAAGTTTTTTTTTAGTAGGATTTATTTTTGATGTTTTCAGATTTGTTGATGTTCAATTTGCCATAGGAGAACTTTTAGAGTTTTTGACTTTTGAGCCAATGGTGAAGATTATTGTGATTTTAATTGTATTAGTTGTCGGATATGTTAAACTATTTTGTGGAGTATTTTGTAAGAGCAAGAAATGTTGTAGTGATGATTCTGTTGATGAAAAAGAAGACTCTAATGATGATAATAAAGAGTTAGACGACGAAAAAGATGATTATGAAAATAACTATGATGATGATGATAAAAGACAAGAAGAACCAAAGAAAAGAACGAGAAGAAAAAGAAGATAATTTCATATTATGCAGAAATTCTATCGCTATATTTTGTTATGCTTTTGTATTGTTTGCTATTTTTATGTTTAATTTGAAGTTGGTGTCTTTAGATTATAGACTACTTTTAAGTAGTTAAAACCAAAAGGTTTAAAAATGAATACTTATTTACAAGTATTACTATGAGAAAGACTTTGATAGATTTAACTAGTAATATTGATACTTATAAGAAATTATATTTAACTAGTGCAGACAAGAAACCCGAAGAAATTCAATTGTGGAACAAGATTGAGGGCGGAATTAATCAGATTATAAGTAACAAACGTTCTCCTTATATTTCAAAAAAATTACAAAGACCAATTGTTTGTTTATTGACACCCGAAATAATTTCTTTACCAGATAATATGGGTAATCTTGCTCAGATTATTTCAACATCAAATGGTGGTGGCGGAGGATTGGCAGATATTTCTGGTGCTTTAGCAACTGAACTTAATAGACTTGGTGTAAATGTTCATGTAGCAATGCCTGAGTATAAACATTTATTGATACAGGAAGCGATGTTGATAGGTAAAGATTATGAAATAATAAAAAGAGAACTCAAAGATGATAGTAAAATTCATTTAATTTCTGATGGTATATTTGAATCTACACAAAATGTTTATGATGATCCTAATTTGATGCTTAATAAAGTTCAATTAAGAAAAGCCATGGCATTTAGTAGGGCTATAATTTATAATTTATTTCCTAAATTAAAAAGTAAAAATAAAAATATAATTGTGCATGCTAATGATTGGATGACGGCGCTTCCTGTTTCTGCTGCAAAAAGTCAGGGAATGGGTGCTGTTATGACTTTTCATAATGGTTTTACGTATGCAGTAACTCCACGCGAAATTAATGAATATCATATTAATGTAAAATCTTTTTATCAATATCTTTATTTTAGAGATCATCCGGATAAACATTTTGGTTCGTTTGACGTAAATTATCATCATAATCGTGTTGATTTAATGGCTTCAGCATTATTTGCTGCGGATAGAATTAATACAGTAAGTCCTACTTATTTAAAAGAAATAATAAATGATTATTTTTTAGATCCGCCTAATATTGTTCCAGATAAAATACGAGAGATAGTTAAAATACGTTTTAATCAAAATTGTGCAAGTGGAATACTCAATGCACCTAGTGCGGACAATGATCCAAGATATGATAAAATGATTAAACATCGTTATTGGTATGAAAAAACTGACGATTCTACTCTTCTTTCTGTAGAAGAAGGAAAAAGAAAAAATAAATTAATATTTCAAAAAAATGCGAATTTAAATCAAGATCCTGATGCGCCTTTATTATTCTGGCCCTCAAGAATATCCGAACCACAAAAAGGATTTTTTGTTTTTAATGAAACTGTTTATGACTTGATAAGAAATTTTAATTTACAAATTGCAGTAGTTGCAGTTGGTGATGAAAACCTAATTAATAATTTTAAATCTCATCAATTTAATTTTCCAGGTAGAGTTTCATATGTTCCATTTTCACGAATATTAAGTCAGATGGGTAAAGCGGGTAGTGATTTTATAATCATGCCGTCATTATATGAACCATGTGGTATTCCTCAATTAGAATGTCCGAAGTATGGAACTTTTCCAATAGTAAGACGAACTGGTGGATTAGCTGATACTATTGAAGAGATGAATTCCGAAGGAAGTATTGGAAATGGATTTTTGTTTGAAAATTTAGATAAGGGTGCAATATATTACGGTGTAAAGAAAGCAATGGACTTTTATAACAAAGGACAAGAATTTAGAACTAAAGTTGCCAAAAGAGTTATGCGTGAAAGTGCTGAAAAATTTAATATAACTAGAACTGCAAAGCAATATATTGATGTTTATACTGATGTTGCTAAAAGGAATAAAATGGATGTTAAGATAATTTAATTTACATTCATATTCCATCTTTTTGATAATTCTTTTTTTAGAAAATCAAGCAAACCTTTCACAGTTTCTTCATTTATTTCATTTTTTATTGCAGTGTTTTTTTCTTCTTCTGTTTCAGTAATACTTAATTTTCTATTTTTTGATTCAGAAATAATTTTGTTTGCAATGTTGTTGGCTTTAAGAAATAAATCTTTTAATATTGTGAAATTATCAATTATAACTTCGTTATTATTTGTAGAAAATTCTTCTGATTGTAATGTGATTAGTTGTCGTTCACACATTTCTATTGTTCTTAATCTAAGTTCGTTGTCTAAGATATATTCGTAATAATGTTGATGAAGATGTTTTAGTTCTTGTATTAATTCCCATTTTTCTTCAACGATTTCGTCTTCTCTTTTTCTTAGTCCATACATAAATATCACAAATCCTCTTCTATTTTATTCTATTACTACTTTTGTTATACTCCTTTTTAAGGATTTCTTATTGTTTGTGTCCTTTGTCTTTTTACCGGCCTTTACATATAGTGCAAATAATTGTTCTTACTTTTGTTCTGGAAGAATCTGCAAATATACTCGTGCATACTGTTCTGTTTGCCGGTAAAGACTTTGGACACCCCCCTTCAGTTAGTTTTATAATTGCCTGTGTACTTATTGGTATTATGATACCTGCAGTTTTACTTATACTTGAAAAGGATAATCAAATTTTGTTTGCTAAAAGACATCCTAAGAGAGATTCTTTGCCAAGTAGATGGAGTTTGCCGTCCGACAAGATGGAACCAGGTGAGACTATATTTGATACTGCCAAAAGATGCGCGAAACACGAACTTTGTCTTGATATAAAAGTTTTAGAGATATTTGATGGGTTTTATTTCAAAGATAATCATGAAGAAAAATTACTTACTTTTGTGAAAGCAACTTATGACGGAAATCCTGAAATTTGTGCAAAAGACGAACTTACACATTTAGAATTTTATACATTTAAAAATTTTTTTACTAAATATCGTGATGATGAAATCGGTCATGGATTACAATTTCTTAGAAAAAAATATTATTCATAATTTGTTAATTATATTCTGTTTTATTATCCGTTTGCAGTACCGATTGCACAACCACATTCTGCACAGTAAACTATTATTATATTTATTCCCATGAACTGTTTCATTGAATAATTAAATATACTGTGTTGACATCTTGGACAATTTGCGACTACCATATTTTCACTTAAAATGATTTAATTATTTTGTTATAACATGTTTTGCACAAATGAAATTTTCTGACTTGATTCATTTTGTTTGGAGGGCTAAGTAAAATTCCTCCAAAGGAATTTAATTCTTCTTTACACTTATCACAACGCGGTTTGATTGCCATGATTCAACGAATGTTGTTATTATAATTCATTACATGACCTTCGAACTTGCATTCTCGTTCTAAATCAATATGAGTACAACTTGCTTGTGCTTCTTCTTGTTTGAATAGTTGTTCAGCAATTTCCATTTTGTGGATTTCTTTCTCTATTGCTTGTCTTGCTACTTCGTTCCATTTGACTTCACCAAATTTACTTAGTTCAGCCATATACTCTTCCGGCAAATGTAGATTCATTACGACCATTTTCTCACTCTCTTTTTTTGTTTGTCGGGGTTTTTGGAGAAAATCTATTTTTTGATTTTCTACGTCTTGAAAGTTCATGTACTTTCACGATTTTCAAAACCGCTCCTTTTAGACTCCTCAAGCTCACTAAATTATGTGGTCTTGATGTCCATTGTAATATACTAATTAGTATATTGTTTTCATATTTATAAACTTTTTGTTTTTTCTGAATATGTGCTGAAAAAAATCTTGGTCCTTTATACTGGCAAATTTCATACAAATAGCCATTTTAATGTATTTCTGAGTATACTAAAAAGTAACATTTATAAGTATACACTCTTCTATATTAGTTTGGGGTAGTGGACATTAATTAAGTATTAAGGTAAAATATATTTAGGGTGGTATTCAAATGGTAATTTTATATGATAGAAATAATCTTCCAGAAGACATTTACAAGATAGTTTTTGCAACAGATAAGCAAAGAACGGTTGCTAAACTCTTAATTAAACTAATAAAGAACAGTGGTGGAACTATTGGAAAAGCAGACATGAGTATGTTTGCAACAAAGCTTCATGAAGGCAAACTTGAAGATTCAACGCAACCTATTGTTCCAACTGCTAGTAAAAAGGATAAAAAGTATCTCTCATACAACAAAAGACAGTTCTATGACAGAATTTTAACTCCTATGAAGTCTATGGGACTAATTGACTATGATTTATTTACTAAGAAATATTCTATTTCTGATACTTTTAACAAAGTAATGATTAGACTTGGAATAATGTGGCTTAGAGAAGTCAAGAGTTAATTTTTTATTTTCTTATTTTAATTTGTAGATGTGTTTAGAAAAGTCTTTACCAGCAAGCAGATTTGTATGCGGAATAATGTTCAGAGTTTCTACCAGTGCTTCTAAGGCAGGTAAAGACTTTGGATGTGCTGTGGATGAAAATTATTCATAATTCAAGGATAGTTACTCATCATTATATATAATTTAAGACAAAAATTCTTTTATGATTCATCAATGGTTAGGTTGGGTTGGAGCTTTTTTCTTTGCGATTTGTGCGGTTCCACAAGTTGTAAAAACTTGGAAAACAAAAAGAACAAAGGACCTTTCATGGTTATTTCTTATTTTCTGGCTTTTGGGTGAGATTCTTACTTTTGTATATATTTTAATTGACGATTATTTGCTAGGTATTAAGCATTTTCCATTATATCTTAATTATGCATTTAATATTGTTCTTGTATTATATTTGATATATGCGAAGATGCGTTATTAAGTATACGTTAGGCTCTGTCCGGAATGTCTTAACCAGCATGCAGAACAGTATGCAGTATTATGATAGCTCATTCTACCATTATAATAATTAGAACAATTATTAGCACTTAATGTGAAGGCTGGTAAAAATACTTCGGACAGAGTTTATTAAAACGTTACTAATTTAACATAGTTACTACACATTATATATTATTGATGCTAAATTTTAATTATGTTTCATTTTCTTAAGCGAAAAAAATTAACTGGAGTAACTGAGCTTGCAATTGTCGGGCTTATAACAATATTCGGGCTTTCGTTAATTGATACTATTTGGGCAGTATATCTTGATTCTTTAATAAATAATGCATCTCTTGTTGGTTTTATTTCTGCGGGACTTACTATTGTTGCAATTGTTACAGATTTATTCTTAACTCCTCTTTTTCAGACGAGAAAGAGTACTACTTTATTTTTTATCAGTCTTTGTGTTCATGCTGTCATATATTGCTGTTTTGCGATAAACAAAAGTGTTTGGATTTTTATTGTGCTTGCAATAATTGTGACGATAGGAAAAGAATTGTATGATGAAGCATTTGAACTATTGCTTAGAAAAGAGTCAAAGCAATCTAATATTGCGCAAAATGAAGGATTTATTTTTAGTGTTGAAAATGTAGGCTGGTTAGTTGGGCCGCTTTTATCTGGTGCTATTGCAAGTATCTTTAATGTTTCTATTGTTTTTGTATTGGCGTCAGTATTTTTGGTAATTTCTGCAATCACTTTTAAATTTTATAATCTTCATGAAAAACATGTCGAAGTAAAGCACGTTGATAATAATATATTAAAAAACATTGTTGATTTTTTAAAAAATAAAGAATTAGTTAAGGGATTTATTGTAGGAATGGGTCTTTTTTATTGGTGGGCGATGATGTACATTTTTGTTCCGCTATATATGCTTGAAAAAAATCTTCCTCCTTATTTAATTGGAATATTCTTGTTTGCGATTGTTATTCCATTAATTGCTCTTGAATACCAGGTTGGAAAATTGACTGACAAAAGTTCGTTTAAGATGATGTTTACTGTTGCGTTATTGATAGTTTCTTCTTGTGCTGTTCTTGCTTTTTTTTCAACTAATGTTTATCTAACTCTTTTATTTTTGATACTTGCGTCATTTGGAATGGCAATAATTGAGCCAAATATTTACAGTTATTTTTTCAAGGTTGTAAAAACTGAGAAACAGCAGGCGAAATATTTTGGTACGTATCAGATTTCTTATGTTGGTAATTTTATTGGAAAAGCGCTTGCCGCAACAGTGCTTTTGTTCTTATCTTTTGAATATGTTTTTTTGACTGCCGGGATATTTATGTTTTTGTTGATTTTTGTCGCAAGGACTATGAAAGTATGATTTTATTTTTTTGAGAATAGTTTAAAGAACATTAGTGATATTAAAAATAAAAACTAAATTTGAAATAATCTTTTGTATAATTGTTTGTTTAGTTTATAGTCTTGTTCTCCTATTTTTTCTACGTCTAAACAATCTGTTATAAATTGTAATATTGGTAATGAATGAAGATAGTAGATGTTTCTTTTTCCAAAACATGTATTTATTAGAAAATTATCATCTTTTTTCGTAAAATATTCATCGTGTGAAACTATTTTGTTATTGTCAAATACGTTTTGAAATTCAGCAATTTTTCTTTTTTCATTATCGCGTATTTGAGTATCGTTTATAATATTAAAAAGATCAATTTTTTCTATTGTTTTTCCGTTTTTTTCTATGACTAATGTTGAACCTGCTGATTCACGACAAGTTAGATATAAAGAAATAGAGTTGTCTCTTACTGTCTTGTTACCTTTCAATTTCTCAAGGTCTTGTTCTTTGTATAATTTTACAATACCGGTGGTCATGGAAGTTGCACGCACTATATAGTAGTATCATCATATTTAAACTATTTGCTGTACCAAGAAGTAGTGATTTCTAAGTTTTTCTTATTTTTTGATTATATTTTAAGAAATCAATTAGTTTTTAAATGAAATACACGTAACATAGAGCATGGAAAAAGAAGGTGCAGGAGATAAAATAGGGGTACTTACTTCTATAAAATCTATAGATCAGATGAATTATAAGGATTTAAAGATGCTTCATAA
>JBAZVA010000049.1:0-9336 GCA_041661165.1 Candidatus Woesearchaeota archaeon
TCGTCCTTAAAATAGTGATCTTCTAATTGTTCTTTTGTTGCAAAAAGCATTTTTAATGCAACAATTTTTAAACCAACTCTTTCGAATCTTGTAATTATTTCTCCACTGATACCACGCTGTACTGCATCTGGTTTGAATAACACTAATGTTTGTTCAATCATTTACACACCTTATTTCTTATTTGCTTTTTTAACATCGTTATATGTTTTTGTCCATTCTGTTACAAGTGCTTTTTTATTATGAACAAGCATATTCTTTTGACATTTTGAAGAGCAAAATCTAAGTGCTCCTCCATCTTTTCGAACGTACAATTTTCCTGTTCCTTTGCTTATTTCGTTATTACAAAAACTGCAATTTACCATTTTTAGTCACCGATTTTGATTTTTTAATTTGAATTTATTTTTTTAATTTCAAATTAGTTATTGAATTATCTGTTAAGTTCTCTAGCTTCAATTTCTGTTTCTCGAAGCATCAATGTATCACCAGCTTGTACTGGTCCCTTAACATTTCTTCTTATAATTTTTCCAACGTCTCGTCCGCCAAGTAATTTACATCTTACCTGAATTGCTTCTCCTCGAGTTCCAGTTCTACCCATGATTTCTTCAACTGTAGCAGGTATTGCCTCTGTAAAAATACTAACTTGTGATTGAGGTCTCGCCTGTTGTGTTTGAGGTTGAGATTTATCTTGTTGTTTATCTTGAGGTCTGTTTTGAGGTCTTTCTTGTTTTGCTGAAGACTGTGCCTGAGGTCTTTCTTGCTTTACCTGAGGTTGATCTTTTTGTTCTTTTGCTGCCATGAAAAATCACCTTACAAATTTGAAACAGATTGTGCTATTTCAGATATTATTTTTTTTGCGTCTCCTTCATCAACAATAACTACTGCGACTGTTGAAACTTCTATTCCTGCAGCTGCTCCTAATTCTTGTTTTGAAGAAATATTTACACATGGAACTTGTTTTTCTTTACAAATTATTGGAATGTGCATAACAACTTCTTTTGGACTTGCATCATTTGCAATTACAACTAATTTTGCTTTACCACGTTCAATTGCTTTTGTAACTTCATTTGAACCTTTTTTTATTTTTCCTGTTTTTCTTGCAACTTCTACAGCACCAAAAACTTTTTGCGCTAATTCTTGTGAAACTTCTACCATATTTATTCCTCCGAAATAATTTTAATTTTCTTACGATGGCTAATTCTAGAGAGCCTATCTATTCTAAAAGTACAGAATAAAACCTCTCTCCGGCGACATTTTTCGCCTTCATCAGTCATAGGTTAACTTGAAAGAAAAAAGTTGGCTTTATAAATTTAACTATTGCTTTTGCTCTGTCAATAATGTCTTTACCAGCAAGCAGACTTGTATGCAGATTAATAATGCAGTTTCAATAGTAACAATTATTAACACAATTATTTGGCTATAAGTATCAAGGCTGGTAAAAGACATTGATGGGGCCTTAATGATATAGGGGTGTAGCTCAGTCTGGATTAGAGCACGATCCTCCTAAATTGCAATTAATGCAAAGAAGTAAGATCGGGGCCGTGGGTTCCTCACCACTCCTGTTTTTTATTAAAAATTAATTTTATGTGGTTTGTTTTGATAAGCGTTAGCAGCATCAAGAACAGAAAGAGCATACTTTCTTAAAAAAGACATATCAGATTTTTTAATTAAATTTCCATCTAACAAATGTCTCATAGAATTAGATGATTTGAAAAGAGAATTTCTAACTCGAATAAAATTTTCTGCATTTGATGTGTAGTAACATAATAAATCTTCATAATTATTTGCTTTAGATAGTTTTGCACCATAAAATATTTCATGATATACATCATCATTTAAGTGAGAATTAATTGCATATTTGATATCCGGCACTATGTGTACGATGCCCTTTTCTGTTTTTTTGACATACATTTGTTTCATTCTATCAAATAAAGTTTTTGCATTTAAGAAACCAACTTTAGAAAAAAATTCTCTTTTTTCCAAATCAGCAATACTTTGCTCTAAATTTAACATATTTCCGGCAACTTCAGTTGCCACCATATTTTTTTCAAATTGAATAGGATTCATTATTTAATCACATAAAGAAATCTGAAACTTTGTTTTATATACTTTTGTTGTGGAAAGAAAGGGACGAAAATTCAATCATAAAATTATCGAGAATTAATTTTTACGATAAGTTTTTTTAAATCGGAATTATTTTTTACCATAGTAAACTCTTTTGTGTAAGTCATATATTGTTTATGCACATCCAACGCCATAAAATGTTTTTCATCATGATAATATTGCCAAACACGTCTAATTATTTTAAAAGTTGTTTTTATATTATGGTCTTCATATTTATCTCCATCAAAATATCTTTTAAAATGACGCAACATAATTCTAAAATACAAAACAAATTCCGGAATTTGTAACAATATTACTAAATCTGCTTTTTTATATAAGGGCAATGCATAATTTGTCCATGCTCCTTCTGTAATCCATGCGTTTTTATCAGAAATTTCTTTAATTATTTTTAATCGTTCTTTAAGGGGACGTATCAAATCATATTTTCGTTTGTATTTTATCTCATCCAAATCATAACTTTTTATGTTTAAAAGTTTTGACAAATCAGTTGCAAGAGTAGATTTTCCTGAGCCATAAATTCCGACAATATGAATTTTTTTATATTTTTGTTTTTTAGTAACAGGAATTGACATAACTAACATCAAACTCCGATTGTTTTTTTAACTCGTTCTAAAACGGAATCTACTTCTTTCTTATCTTTTCCTTCTATTCTTAATCGGACTAAAGGTTCGGTGTTTGATTTTCTGATGTTAAACCACCAACCAATTTCTGATTCAACTGTAACCCCATCCATGTGTGTTTGATAACAATTATCAAATTCTTTTTCTATAGAACGAATTGCTTCATCCGCATTTCGAATTTTATAATTTAATTCTTCTGTCTGATAAAATATTTCCAAAGGTTTTTTTAAATCACTAAATTTCTTCCCGCTTGAAAAAATATTGAGCATTTTAATTGTTGCAAATAATGCATCATCCGCATTATAATTTTCTGGATACATTATGTGACCTGACATTTCTGCTGCTAAAAGTCCTCCTCTTTTTGTAAGGATTTCTTTGTAGAACGGATTTCCCACTCTTACTCTTTCAACTGCAATTCCTTTTTCTTTTAGATAAGTATCTACTGATTTTGAAAATCTTAAATCCATATACAATGTTTTATTTTCTTTTTTCTTTTGGATTTCTTCTGTATAATTATGTATTTGTGATAATTCGTGTTCTGCTAATATTGCACCAGTTTGATCTGGTGAGATAATTTCTCCAAGTTCATCAACAAAAACAACTCTATCTGCGTCTCCATCATATGCCACTCCTAAATCACACTTTTCTTTTATTACTGTTTCTTGTAATTTTTTTAATGTTTCAAATTTCACAGGATTTGCTTCATGATTTGGAAAATTTCCATCAGGGTTTGTATATAATTCCACAATTTCAATTTCTTTTTTATCTTTAAAGAATTCTTTTGCTGTAAGAAAACCAACACCGTTACCTGCATCAATTGCAATTTTTATTTTTTTATTTACGTGATAGAATTTATTATGATGATTAATGTAGCTTTGCATAAAATCTTTTTTTTCTATTTTTCCTTTAATTGTTGCTACTATCTTATTTTGTGTTTTCATTATTTTTTCAATTTCTTGAAGACCCGTTATATCGTAAAGCATTCTTGGTCCTTTGTCATATATTTTACCTCCATTATATCTTCCATCATTATGTGATGCAGTCACCATTATTCCAAACTCTGCCTTTTGTTCTCCTACTTGAAAATATATATATGGCGTAGGATACATTCCGATATCTACAACATCTACTCCTGCATCCGTAATTCCTTCTGCCAATGCATCAAATAACATTTGAGAATGAGTTCTTGCATCTTTACAAACGAATATTTTTTTTGCTTTTGAATAAGTAACAATTGCCTGTCCAATTTTATAGACCACTTCTTTATTTAATTCTCCTTCTTTGTTTCCAACTATTGCTCTAATGTCGTATGCATGAAATAATCCCATAACCATCCCTTCCAAGTCGCCTTTCAAATTTTTTGTTGTTTGCATAAGGCTAAAAATAATTGTATTTTTTCTATTTAAATATATGTAGTTTTTTTTACACCATTACACTATTTTTATAATAAAAAGAAGCGTAAAACAATAGGTTTATATATATCGTTTTTTTCTATTTTTATGTGTTAAAAGTATTGTTAAATAGCACAAATTCTTGATAAAAGAATGCACAAACTTGTGAAAAAATGGCTGACGAAAATCCTGATGAAATAGATGAGAAAAAAGAAACTGCAAAGGATAAAGTAAATGGAGAAGCAGTAGAAACTATTACAGAATTAGAAATGAGTGAAGGTAAAGGAGTAGTTTTTGATCAAGTAATTGAAGATGAACTTAGAAAATCTTTTTTAGATTATGCAATGAGTGTTATTGTTTCTAGAGCACTTCCTGATGTTAGAGATGGATTAAAACCGGTTCATAGAAGAATTCTTTTTGCAATGAATGAACTTGGACTTCAATATAGTAAAAAATTTAGAAAGTCTGCGACTGTTGTTGGAGAAGTTTTAGGTAAATATCACCCACATGGAGATGCGGCTGTTTATGATTCTATGGTGCGTATGGCACAAAACTGGTCACTTAGATATCCTTTAGTTTTTGGTCAAGGAAATTTTGGTTCTATTGATGGAGATAGTCCTGCAGCCATGAGGTATACTGAAGCAAAAATGGCAAAAATTTCAGATGACATTTTAGCAGATATTAAAAAAGAAACAATTGATTGGACTGATAACTTCGATGCTACATTAAAAGAACCTTCTGTTTTACCTTCTAAAGTTCCAAACTTACTAATAAATGGTTCAACAGGAATTGCAGTTGGAATGGCTACAAATATCCCGCCACACAATATAAAAGAAATTTGTGATGTAATTATTGCTCAAATTGATAACCCTGAAATTACTGTTCAAGATTTAATTAAAATTTTACCTGGTCCAGATTTTCCAACAGGCGGAACAATCTGTGGAAGAACAGGAATTTATCAAGCATACACTTCAGGTTATGGAAAAATAAAATTAAATGGAAAAACTCATTTTGAAAAAGTTGGAAAGAAAGATGCAATTATAATTGATGAAATTCCTTATACAGTAAACAAAGCAATGTTAGTTGAAGAAATTGCAAATTTAGTAAAAGATGAAAGAGTAGAAGGTATTTCAGATTTAAGAGATGAAAGTGATAGAACGGGTATGCGTGTTGTAATTGAATTAAAAAAAGATGCATCACAAGAAGTTCTTTTAAACAATATAATGAAACATTCAAGATTATCAATCACGTTTGGATACATTAATCTCGTACTTGTAAACAATCAACCTAAGGTTCTTGATTTAAAACACACTATACAATATTTTATTGAACACAGAGTAGATGTAATTACAAGAAGAACAAAATTTGATTTATTAAAAGCACAAGAAAGAGCACATATTTTAGAAGGAATAATGATCGCATTAAAAAATATTGATGCTGTTGTTGCATTACTTAAACAATCAAAAACTGTTGAAATTGCAAAAACACAACTTATGGCAAATTATGCACTTGATGAAAAACAATCAATCGCAATACTTGATATGAAACTTCAAAAGATTACTTCTCTCGAAACAGATTCAATTAAAAAAGAATTTGACGAATTAATGGAACTTATTAAAAGATTAAATGAAATATTAGCATCTAAACAAATTGTTCTTAATATGATTAAAGAAGATACAAAAGAAATTAAAGAAAAATACGGAGATAACAGAAAAACAAATATTGAGGATTCTCAAGATCAAATTGAAGATGAAGATTTAATTACACCTGAAGATGTTGTTGTAACTGTAAGTCACGCGGGTTATGTAAAAAGAATTCCTGTCGAAACATACAGAGAACAAAATCGTGGTGGAAAAGGAGTTACTGGAACAACTATGCGTGAAGAAGATTTTGTAGAACATATTTTTATTTCTAATACTCATGATTTCCTTTTAGTTTTCACAACAACAGGAAAAGTACATTGGTTAAAAGTGCATCAAATTCCAGAAGGAACAAGACAAGCAAAAGGAAAACCGATGATTAATCTTGTAAGACTTGAAGAAGGAGAAAAAATTGCAGCCACTTTCACAGTTAAAAATTTCGAATCGGGAAATTTGCTTTTTGCAACAAAAAAAGGAATTGTAAAGAAAACAGAATTGGTAGAATATTCAAGACCAAGAGCTGGCGGAATAATTGCTTTATCGCTTGATGCGGATGATGAACTTATAAAAGTTGTAAGAACTACTGGAAAGGACAATATAATACTTGCAACGAAAAAAGGAAACGCTGTTCTTTTTAATGAAGAAGATGTTCGATGTATGGGAAGAAGTGCTACAGGAGTTATTGGTATTAGATTAGATAATGATGATGATTTAGTAGGTTCTGAAATTGCAAAAGAAAATTATTCTGTTCTAACAATTACTGAAAATGGATTTGGAAAAAGATCTCCTCTTGATGAATACAGATTGATTCGACGTGGTGGTAGTGGAGTTATTAATATTAAAT
Source organism: Candidatus Woesearchaeota archaeon (assembly GCA_041661165.1). Lineage (GTDB taxonomy): Archaea > Nanobdellota > Nanobdellia > Woesearchaeales > JBAZVA01 > JBAZVA01. Next base: position 6,617 of record JBAZVA010000049.1, read on the forward strand.
GTTCTGAAAGAAACGGAAATGTTGTAGGAATAAAATGTGTAAAAGATAATGATTCAATTATGATAATTTCAAGAGATGGAACCGTAATAAGAACAAGTGTTGATACTATTTCTGTTATCGGAAGAAACACTCAAGGAGTAATAATTATGCGTCTTGATAAAAACGACAAAGTTGTTGCAATTGCAGCAATAGAAGAAGAAACAAAATCTTAATTTTCTGTTTGAAAAATCAAGCGGCCTTGATTGTGTTGCTAATAATTGTACCAACTGATTGCTTATTCTAAAAAACCAAATAATTTACTGCATACTGTTATGCCGCTGACGACTTTAAACAGAAAACTAATCATATACAGTAACTTTCTTTTTTGTAAGTTTGTAAATCTGAATCTCTATAAGCGGTTTTGAAATAATCGTACTATTTGAATCTATTTCTTCTAAGATTACATCATAATATGTCAGATTACTATTATCTATTATTTGTTTTAAAGATTTTAGTATTTCGTATATAATATTCATTATTTTTTGGACTAATTCTGTTCTTTTTTCTTTTTTTATTGAAAATAACATCAAATTCCATTTTTTTATAGTTACTGTTGAAAACACGAGCGCTTCAAAATAATTATCTGTAATTGGAATTTTTATTTCTGACAACAATTGTGAAAGAGGTTGTAAGGATTTTGAATTTGTTTTGTTTAACTTTTTTAGTTCTTCCTTTAATTCTACTATATTCTTATCTAAATATTCATAAGACACATTTACTACTTCGTTTATCTCTTTTATTTTTTCTTTTAATTCTTTTTCTAAGAAAGGTTTGATTTCTTTAACGTGTAATGGAATAGAATCGTCAACTATATCTACTTTTACGTTCTTTTTAAAAAAATTCTTTATTTTGGTTATGACCATATTATATTTGATAATGTATTAATATAAAAATATATAGGTTGGATAAGAGAAGTAATTACCAGCCTTTACATATAGTGCAGATAATAGTACTAACTAGAAACTTCTATTGAAACTGTATTCATAATCTGCATACATAGCCGCGTTGCACTTAGCTACCTCTGTGAGGAGTCTGCTTGCTGGTAAAGACTTCAGTTAAAAGTGCAGAAGGTTTTTAAAACCACGATTGGTACTATTTGTTATATGACATCAAAAGAACAGTTGAAAGCGCTCATTTATTGTAATAAGGGACTTGAAGACGTATGTCTAAATGAAATTAAAGAGATTAGTAAATATAATTGTGAACTGTTTTCTAGAATAGTAGTATGTGACGTTTCTGATGTAAATGACATTTGTAAACTTGCTATGAAATCACAGACTGCAAATAGAGTTTGTCTATCTTTAGGTACAATTAGTAAAGATGAAGGACATTTTGAATTCACAGAAGAATTTAGGAAAATCATTGATGGGAAAAGTATTGCTGTTCGTACATATGATAGTCCTGAAGGAAGCATTGATACGCCTAAACTTGCAAAAATTATTTGTGACGAATTTGATAAAAACGAAATTAAATATTCTGTAGATTTAAAAAATCCAAATTTGTTTATTCAATGTTTTGAAAGTGATGGAAATTATTTTGTAGGACTTGATTTTTCTTTTGACTTAAATAAAAGAGATTATTTAATATTTTCACACAATCAAGCGCTTAGACCAACTATTGCTTATTCATTAGTTAAATTATCCGGATTTAATGGAAAAGGAATATTATTAGACCCATTTTGTGGCGGAGGAACCATTGTTATTGAAGCTACACTTGAAGTTGAGAACGGAATACATTATCACGATTTTGATAAATTAGAGTTTAATAAATTTGTAAAAGATGTAAAATACGAAGAAATTCATATAAAAAATGACGCAAAGATAGTAGGATACGATGTAAATCTAAGTACAATTACTGCAGCAAGAAAAAATGCGAAAATAGCAGGAATAAATAAAGATGTTGATTTTAGTGTTGTTGATTGCTATTTTCTTGACACAAAATTTGAAACAAAAACTGTTGATTATATCGTGACTCATCCACCAATGTTATCAAAATTTGCGAATGAAAAGAAAATATTGAAAACATGGGATGATTTTTTATTTATTTCTCACGATATTTTAAAAAAGAAGATGGTTGTGATTTTGAATAGAATTGAGGAATTTAAAGAGATAGCTATTGGAAAATATAAATTCAAATTGGTAGAAGAAAGAGAGATATATCAAGGAGAAATGAAAATGTTTGTAGTCGTTCTTGAAAAATAAGGTTTCTTGTTATAAATCTATATTTAGCTAAATTTAAATAGGAATATTGCTCTTGTTTTATCATGAGCAAAGAAAAAGAAATTAAAAAAGGCATCTTTAAAAAATTCAATGAAAAATTGAATGCTTCTAGCAAGAGAAAACGTATTTTTATAATTAGCACGATTATATGTGTAGTGGTTGTAATATTAATAACTATTTTAATATTCAGTCAAAAAGTTGATTTTATCTTAAATGAAGAATTAAATTTAGATATAACTCCAAATGACATCATAAAAACTGTTGATAATAACGAAATTTCTGAAATAAATTTTACAATATATAATAAAAATTTTGCAAGATGTAATAGTATTTGTGAATTTTCTTTAACTGACCTAAGAGTAGGAAAAATTGTTTCGAACGAAACAAGAACACTAGAACACCAAGAAAAACTTATAAAATATTATAATATTTCTCTTGATGCCAAAGGAAGCGGTCAAGCAT
>JBAZVA010000050.1:0-9037 GCA_041661165.1 Candidatus Woesearchaeota archaeon
ATTTCTCAGGTAAATAAACATCAATGACCATGTTCAAACCGTGTTTTGCAAACGCCTGCTGTTCCACACGCTGTTTCATCTTTACCATTTGATTTAATGCATTTTGCCACTCTTTGTAATGCTGAACGAAAGGATCGTTTTTAATTCCGTCTTCAATACGTTTTACATCTATATCTTTTAATTGATGCGTTGGTAATTTGTAATCAATAATATCCTGCGGAGTTACTCCAATAAATTGTGCACGCGGAACACAAAAGAATTCATTAATATGCGCAGCATTTCCTGAACCAACTTTAAGAGTTCTATAAATATTTAGATATCCGTAAGGGTCACCATCAGTAAATACGTAAACAGGAATATTCATATCATCAGATAATTTTCTAATAAATCGTCGAGTCGCACGCGTAGGAACTCCACCCATTGCAACTAAAACACAGTCTGCCGTTTTCCAATATTTGTGTTTGTTCAATCGCTCAAACGCACCGGAAGTTTCAATAGCAAGTACAAACTTAGCCTTAGTCTCGAATTTCAAATGCTCAACAGTTGACGGAATAGAATACGCACCGGAACCAAATTTAGTACAATCAATACGAAGCTCTTTTGAAGTCTCAGAATCAACATCAATAACAATCATATTTCCTGCAACCGCTCCACCTTTTTCTTCAGGAATAAAACCCATTCTTTCACGATTAGTCATCATCATAGCTTCGATATCATCCATAACAGTATCGGATTCAGGCTGTTCAGTAAATTTAGCATCGCCCCAGTTCTTACTAATGTAATATACCTCTCTCTTAGTTGCAATATCATCCATTTGAATTAATTTTATGGATTCATTCATCATTAAAAGTGTTTGAGCAAATGATTTTACAGTTGATGCAGTAAGAGTTCTCTCTTTTGTCATCATCTTCATTTTAAGATATCCTTCTTTAGGATCGTAATCAACATTAGATAATGCACGTAGTGGAAAAGACATTGACGGAGCTTCTTTTTTTAAGATTGTTTCATATATCGCTCTACTAATTGCTTGCATTTTGACAGACAATTCATTATTAACAGCAGTTTTCTTAGTCATCTAAATCACCACTATCATTTTTTTTCTTTTTTCCTTTTTTGGGTTTATCGTCATCATCATCTTCACTTGTAGAGTCATCATCGTCAGAATCAGTATCTGAATCATCATCGTCAGATTTTTTCTTTTTAGATTTTGATTTCTTATCATCACCATCAGATTCAGAATCACTTGAAGCAGAATCATCATCAATCTCATCATCAAACGCACCTTTCAAATTTGCGTCTCCCATTTCATCAAAATCCTGATTTGTTCCTTCTCCTTCTTTAAAATGAACCATACTTTTACGTGATGCGGACAATATTTCAGTTAAATTTGTAACAACAATATCTCTTTGTCCGTCAGATAAAGATAAACTCTCCTTCAAAGCCTCAGCAACAAACGGTAAATATTTTTCAATATGTGCTCTTTTCTTAAATTCGTCAGACACTCTTCTTTTTTTCAAAACATATTGAGCCAACTTTCTTCCAACTTCTTGAAGAGCTAATTTAACTTCTTTAATTATTTCTGGATAATGTGCAATTGCTTCTTTTGATTCAGAAGTAAACGGCACCCAAACAGATGCAATATGAACCATAATAGTTAATGGACCAATTGGCATTGAACCGGAAGGTTGTGATAATCCATATCCTCGCCAAGCAGTTGCCTGAATAGATTTTGTTATTGCGCATGCTCCTTGTTGAAACAACAATGGAACTCTATTTGCAAAACGTAAAACATTTGCAGACTCTTCTGCATTTTGATTTCCACCATAAGCAACTCCAACTTCAATTACAAATGGATTTCCACGATATACATCAGCAGGTCTAGTAGTTGACGCATAAAATTCCGCGGGTATTTCCTTACGAAGCCCTTTCTCAAGAAGCTCCGCACCGATAGGAAAAATACAATCAGTTGGAGGATTCTGAATCTTAACTTTTTTTATTGCATCAAAAATTCTTTCTGCAATATCTCTTGAAATATCAGCAACTTTTGTTTGCGGCAAAACTTTTGCTTCTTCTAATATTTCCTTACATACCGAAGGAGAAACACGAGAAAATTCTGCTTGTAAAAATGATGAAATTGTTTTTTGTGTAGTAGAGTCAATCATTGACATAAGTACACCAAGTTCAACTCCGTATGGATGAGGTTTAATTCCAACAGGTTTTGGTGGTAAAACATCTGTAACTCTTGGATAAATTATCTGTTCAGCTTTTGGTGTTGTATAAATAAAAGTTGCATGTGGATTTGTAATTGCAGTTTGTTTTAGATATTCATCAACAGACTGCCCACCTTTCTGATAAGAGCCTTCCAAATCAATCTCAATTTTTGTTCCGTGATCAACATACCAATCCATTTTATCTTCTCGTATAAAAATAGGTTCATTTTTTTTAGTGTCAATTTTTAATTCGAAAAAATGCGCTTGTTCTTTAGGTCCTGTTTTTGAAGTAATCTTTGCCGGTTTTCCAGTAGTTAATTGCCCGTACATAACAGCAGCAGAAATACCAATACCTTGTTGCCCTCTAGACTGAGCCATTTTATGAAACTTAGAACCATACAACAATTTTGCAAAAATACGACCAATTTGTTCTTTTACAATCCCGGGACCATTATCTTCAATAATTACTCTAAATCTTTCATTTTGCATATCAATAATTTGAACATTAATTTCCGGTAGAATTCCTGCTTCTTCACAAGCATCTAATGCATTGTCGACTGCTTCCTTAATTGTAGTCATTAAAGCTTTTCTTTTATTATCAAATCCCAGAAGATGACGATTTCTTGCAAAAAACTCTGCAACACCAATCTCTCGCTGTTTTGTTGCCAATTCTTTTGCTACATTTGAAAAATCTTCAGCCACTTTACTCATATCCCCTTTCGTTTACATCCCTTTTTACTTTCTAACAAAAAAATAATTGGTAAAGTTTATAAATCTTAGCCCACATTTGCATTACTACTAAAAAATAACAAAAAATATCAAGGTGTGGAGAAGGTACTAAATGGAAAATAAAGAAGATAAAAAACCTACAATTTTAATCGTTGATGACGAAGAAATGATATGTTTCGGATTAAGTAAAATAATATCAAAAAACAGCAAATATCGTGCAATACCGCACTGCGTACAAAAAGGATTTAATCCAAATAAATTAGCAGAAAAATATGCCCCGGAAACTCATGTATTGGTAACGGATTTAAATTTCAATATATCTGATTGTGACGGAATTAAATTAGCAGAAACATTCAAGAAAATGCCAAATAACAGAATTAAAGGATATATTCTTCAAACGGCTTCAGAAGTGTCAAAACATCCAAATAACAAAATATATACCGGAGATGGAAAAGAAATTCCCGAGTATATGAAAATTCTGACAAAACCCGTTTCTTATAAGCGACTCTTGTTAGAGATTGAAACTGCAATGAATAGTTTAAATTAAAATGACATATTAACGTAAAAATAATAATATATATTTATATCGATATAATTTGCTATAGTAAATAGCTAGGTGAATATTGAACAAAAAATATACTATTTTGTTTGTTGAAGACGAGGAAGCAATTTGCAGTAGTATGACTTTGTTATTATCTAAAAACGAAAAATACCATGCAATAGGATATCATGTAAATGAAAACCTTGACCCGCACAAATTAACAAAAGACTTCGGAACATGCATTGATGTACTAATTGCGGATTATTATATACCCGGTTGTGACGGTATAACTTTAATTGAAACATTTAAAGAAACACCCAATAACAAAATAAAAGTATATTCTACAAACAGCAAGAAATATTAAAAAAAGAATACCCCCATATGTGATATTTCTAGAAAAACCGATTAGTGTTAAGATTATTTTATCAGAATTAGAAAAATATTTGACATAGATATATTAAAACAATAATTTTTCAAGCATTTTCGGGTGTGTCCAAAGTTCTACCTGCCAAGCAGAAAAAATATACTATTTCTAATTGCTCTCTCAATAGAAGCAAAATATTAACAAATATATTTGCTATGCACGCACAAGCAGGTAAGGCTGCTTAATACGGTAGATAGAGATAAATCACAAGAGGGTTTATAAGCCAACATTTTCGTAAAATTTATAAACCCTGTCTTGGAAATAATGTTACTGCGAAAAGATTACAAAACATATTAAATATTAGAAAGGTACAAAAATGGAAAAAACTAATGGTAAAAAGTATACTATTCTAGTTGTTGACGATGATTTGGCGATTTGTAAATTGACAAGTAGATTTTTATCAACAAACGAAAATTACCACGCAATAGAATATCCTGTTCAAGGAAAATTTAATTTAAACGAGTTAGCAAAAAAATATGCAAATAACATCGAAATTCTAATACATGATTTTGATTTAAATATATCTGGTTGCGATGGTCTTGATATTTCAAAAACATTTAAAGAAACACCAGACAACACGATAAAAGGATATATTATGATAACCGGCTCAACAATAAGCAATGTCCAAATGCAAATGGCCTATACACAATAAATGGAAAAGAAATACCAAACTATGTAATTGTAATAACAAAACCATTTGAACACAATCAACTTTTATCAAAAGTAGAAAAAATATTGTGTGAAAACAAAAGATAAATAACAAAGATGAGGAAAATATAAAAATGACAGAAAAGAAAGAAAGAATATTATTTATAGACGATGAAAAACCAATATGTGATTATATAGAAGATGCATTATCATATTATGGTTATGAGGTAATAACACACCATGTAACTAAAGACAAACCAGTAATTCCAGAAGAATTAGTAAAAAAATATGCATGTAATATAGATGGAGTATTAACAGACTATAGCTTTGGAAAAGAAGAAACCAAAATAAATGGATTTCACGTTATTAATGCTTTTAGAAAAGAATGCAATGACAGAATAGGATACATGATGTTATCAGGACATGTAGTATATAATAATAATAAATCACCTACAAATGTAGATGGATATCCAATTCCAAGTTATCTAACAGTTGTTGCAAAACCAGTTCTATCTGAAGAATTAGTTACAAATATTAAAAAAACATTAAAAAATAGATTAAACTAATTTTAAAGTTAGAATTTGATAAAACTCAATTAAAGTATTTTTACCAGCAAGCAAAACAGTATACATCATCAAGTTTGCACTTTCTACCAGAGCAATATTTGGTACCATTATTTGCACAATATGTAAAGGCTGGTAAAAAATACCTAAAACCAAAACACTCAATAAACTTTAAAAACAGCAAACTTACCATAGATTATATGATTAGCCTAGGGATAGAATCTACAGCACACACATTCGGTTGCGCGATAGTGGAAGAAAAAGAAGGCAAATGTATTGTACATTCTAACGAAAAGAAAGCATTCGTTACAGATGAAGGTGGAATGTTGCCGCACAAAGTTGCAGATCATCACACAAATTGCTGCGTACAAGTTTTTGAACTAGCATTAAGCAAAGCAAATAAAAATATTAACGACATTGATTTAATATCATTTTCACAATCTCCAGGTATCGGACAAATGTTAAGAGTAGGTTGTATGTTTGCAAAATCACTCTCAAAAATAAATAAAATTCCAATTGTCGGAGTAAATCATTGTATTGCGCATTTAGAAATAGGAAACGCACTTACGGGTGCAAAAGATCCAGTAATGTTATATGCGTCTGGTGCAAATACTCAAGTTATCGCATACGAAGGTAAAAAATATAGAGTTTTTGGAGAAACATTAGATATTGGTGTTGGAAATTTCTTAGATGCATTTGCTCGTCACGTTGGATTTGGTTTTCCCGGCGGACCTAAAATTGCAGAACTTGCAAAAAAAGGAAAATATATTGAATTACCATACACTGTAAAAGGAATGGATACTGCGTTCTCAGGATTACTCACTGAAGTTAAAAAAATGCACAAACAAGGTGTTCCAATAGAAGATATTTGTTATTCAATCCAAGAAACAGTTTTTGCAGAATTACTAGAAGTTACAGAACGAGCAATGGCACACTGTCAAAAAAATGAACTTTTACTTGGCGGCGGAGTTGCATGTAACGAAAGATTGCAAGAAATGGCAAAAAAAATGTGTGATGAAAGAGGAGCAAAATTATTTGTCCCACAAAGACAATTCTTAGTAGATAATGCTGCAATGATTGCGTGGTTTGGAATTTTACAAAAAAACGATTCCACATTAGACGTAACAAATATAAAAATTGACCCATATCTTAGAACTGATGACATTAAAGTTACTTGGAGAAATGATTGAGTTTGCACCATATCGCTAAATAGAAACTATTAAATATTGATTTCTTATCAAATTACTTACATGGTAAACGACATATTACGTCTAGAAGATATATTTACAGATTCTGACTTTATGAACTCGGAATCCCACGACAAAAAATTTTACCAAATAATAGATTCACTTGAAAAAATGATTCCTATTACAAAATATTTTCCTGTACAGTATGATGCAATAACGGGGAAATTTACTTTTGATAATCCTGAAATATTAAAAATGAATATTAATCTTCTATTAAAAGTTTATTTAGAAAAAACACAAACCACAAAACCAGAGTATAGCCATACTAGTTAGAAGCATAAAACATAGAGATAATTTTATATATCCTATTTCTATCTTATATTAAATGGAAAACATAATCATAAAAGACATTGTCGCACTATTAAGATTATATGATAACAAACATGACGATGTCGCGTTTTTTAAAATCTTATCTTCAAAACTATTCTCAATCAAAAGATTAGACTTATCAAAATTCACAAAAAACGTTTTCTTTGAAAATTACAAAAATAAAGAAAAAAAGCTACACTTAATTGATGGATTCCAATTCGTAGGAAAAACAAACATAGACACAGAAAACTTCATAATAGCAAAACAAAAAATAGACATAATTTTACAACAAAAAAACATTTTAGAATTAATAGAAAAAATATTCAAAGAATTTATGATAATAGAGCAAGCAGAATTATTTGACTGTAAAAAGAGATTTGAAAAATTAGAACAAGATATTATCAAATTCGTCAAAGAACAGGGGTTTGTTTCAATACAAGACATAATAAACTTTGTAAACACGCATAATTTCGAATTAGAAAACAAAACAAATACAGAAGAACATATTCTTTTAGATATTGATTATCTACTCATTAACGCAAAAATGCAAAAAGATAAAAAACAAATAGAAAAATTAGAATTAAAAAAAGAAAAAGTAAAAAATAAAAGTAAAGATTTGGACGTTTCTTTTTACACAGAACAAATAGAGACTAACAAATACCAAAAAGAAAAAGAAATGCTAGTTCTTCCAAACTTTTCTGCAACACAGTTTAATATGTACGACACATGTCCTAATCAATATAGATGTTGTTATATTTATTCAATACCAACACCAAAAAAATATTTCTTCGTATTTGGAGGAATAATGCACAAAGTAATAGAAGAGCTTACAAAAATAATAAAAGATGGAAAAGAAGTTAGTGAAAACTTTGGAAAACAACTTTTGCTTTCAATGTGGGATTCAAATGGATACCAAACAGAAGAGCAAGAAAAAGAATATTTTGCAACTGGAGAAAAGATGATTGAAATGTTTCTAAAAAGACAAAAAGAGTTAGAAACTGAGTTAGTAAGTATTGAAAAAAAATTCACTATTGAAATTGAAAGATTTAAAATTAATGGTATAATAGATAGAATAGATATGGAAAAAGGCGGAGAATATTTAGTTATAGATTACAAAACATCAAAAACAGAAAAAGATACAGAAAGTCTAAGACACGATCTTCAACTTCTATTATACTATGACGGATTAACAAAATTATACGGCAAAGTTCCAAAAATGTTATGCCACTGGTATCTTTTATCAGACAACGTAGTATCTGTTGTTCCAACAATAAACGATTTAACAAATATTCGCTCAAAAATTCTTGACATTTGCACTTCTATTTTAACTGAGAAATTTGAACCAAAAAAATCAAATGCGTGTGAATGGTGCGATTTTAAGCTTTTATGCTCTAAATGGTAATTCTTCCACTATATGGTCCAATTTTATCGATTGAACTTCAGATAAATTAGGTTGATATGTTAACTCTTGAGGTGCCATATAGTACCTCGCATATATTTTATTAAGAACTTTTGCAAGTAAAGAAAAAGTCTTTCCAACATATTCATTAAAACGAACATCTGTTTTATTAACCCAAACTTTAAAGTTTGAATATCTTGCAGAATCTCCCAATATTTCTATTTGTCTTTTGTCAGTTAAAGCATATTTTTCTACCAAAAAATCTTCATCATTATCAACATAAGTGAATATTTGTATTTTTCCTATTAAATTAGTATGAACATTCAACCCATTAATCATTAAATCGTAAGAATTACGAGAAGAGATTCCTTTTTTAATTTCGTATCGTAATTTTTTATTCCTAAACTGCTTTCTGACATTTGGCGAACAATTGTCAAGCATTCTATGTCTTTTATGCAATAAATCCTTGGCGATATATTTTCTTAATTGTTCTATCCCTTCATCAGCAAGCACCGCAGTTGATCTTAAACAATATCCTGATTTTTTTAATTTGACAAAATCAAACATAACTCCTTTAATCAATTCTGTACTTCCAATTTTAATATGATTTTTATCATAAGATTGCTCTAAAGACGCATAACCACGCCCGATAGGAAAACCAAAAATATCTTTCAAAACTAATTCATCCGTACAAGGAAAATTAATTTCACCATTTTGAATTTCACGAATTTGACCATTTATTCTAATTCTTTCTTTCGGTGTCGCAATTTCTTTTAACTTAGACAATTCAGAAACCTTTGAATACATAGAAGGATGAGCAACATCAAGACGATTTAGTGTTTTTATTCTAAATGTAGATTGATTTCTTCTAATATCATCTATCATTTTTCTGGAATCTTTAAGTCTGGATATTAACATTTCCAATTTAGGAGAAACAAAAGAAATTTCTTTTTTAGAATTATCAGAT
>JBAZVA010000051.1:0-8888 GCA_041661165.1 Candidatus Woesearchaeota archaeon
TAATTTAAAAATGGGAATTTATTTATCACAACTTTTTCTTTTTCAGCACTTTCTTTATTAAAGTTTAAAACTTCATTTATGTCGATTGGAATAGAAACGTATCCGGATTTTTCGTGAAGTGAATACTGCATTCTGTATAGGTGCCTTGGTGCAATTAAGATTGCATCTACATCTAAAATGTATTTTATCTCTGTTATTTTCTTTCTATTTTCTTCAAGATTAACATCATTTCCGCATACACAAATTTTATATTTTGTTTTTCCATCATTTCCAATGTTTTCGTTTGCAAAAAATTCTCCACATTTGTTGCATTTGATGTAATCTTTTATTTCTGTCGTGTCACTTGATTGACAGTATTTGCAATACATTTTTCTATTTTCAATTTCTAATTTTCTGTTGCAAACCGAATTGCTACATATTTCATAGAATAGTTGTTCTCTAGTTATTTTGAATGTTTTACATATCTCTTTAATTTCATCATCATCATGTTCAATCTCTTTAGTAATTGATTCTCTTAATCTTCTATCTATCAAATATTTTAGAATTCTTCTTGGTAAATCAGGGAATAAATCAGAAGTTTTTTTGCCGGCGAAAGTTTTTGGAAAACATTCCCATGGAACTGCAATATGAAAACCTTTGTTTCCGGAAAATTTACACGATATCGATTTAATTCCATGTGCTTTTAATTCCTCGATTAATCTGTGTGTTATTTTTTTAGCCCACTTCCAAAATTTACAATCAACATCAAGTATTAAATCCCAACCGATTCTTTTGTCATCCAAATCTTTTTTCTTTTCTCCTGTTTGAATTGCTAAAGGATTATCCCAGATTTCTTCTGATACGTGAAATGAAGTTGCACCTTTTTTTATTAAGTAATCAACATCATTTGCATACGATAGTGTGTCAGGGCGTTTGAAGAATGTATCATGATTTTTTGCAACTGCTTCTCTGTTCTTAGAAAATCTTACAAGTGCCTGTCTAACATCATCTCTAAAGTAGTAATCCATTTCCCCCGTAGCCATAATTTTCTTTTCATTTTTTCGTTTATAAGATTTGTTGTATTTTCAAATGCTGTGTTCTACTAGTCTTTTACCAGCAAGCAGACTTGTATGCAGATAAATTTGCAGTTCCAATGGGTGCTTCTACTTAATACAATTATTTGCACTATATGTAAAGGCTGGTAAAAAGACTTGATATGTAGCATATGAAAGAAAATGTTTATAAACGGAATTAAGTTTCATAATTATATAATTGATTTGGGGGATTAAAAAAAGATGGTGCTTGATTTCATATTTGGACCTTTACTAATGTTTCCAGCTTGGCTTTCAATACTGATTTTATCGTTATTCGCTTCTTTGGTTATGACTATTATTTACAAATATACAACTGACCAAGTTTTTATGAAATCTTCTAAAGAAGAATTAAAAAAACTTCAGACGGAAATGAAAGCGTCTAGCAAAGACCCGAAGAAATTTATGAAATTGCAGTCCAAGGCTATGGAAATTAATATGAAGTATATGACACAATCTTTTAAGCCAATGATAATTACAATGATTCCAATACTAGTTATTTTTGGATGGCTTATTGCAACTTATTCTTTTGGTGGAGTTATATCTAACAATGATTTTAGTGCAACTGTATTTTTTAAAGAAGGAGCAACTGGAAATGTTTCTGTTGAACCGGGAAATCTTGCTTTAGTTAGTGCCAGTACTTTACCTGCATCAACACAAACAGTATTTACTTTCAAAGGAGTTCCTGAAGGAGTTTATCCTGTGAAATTTATTTATGGTAATGAATCTTACATACTTGATGTTTCTGTTTCAAATGATGGAAAAAAAGTAGGAACTAAAGACGTTAAAAGACAGGATTCAATATTTGGAATTTCAACAGGTTCTAATGAAAACAGAATTAAAAAAGAATCTAGCATTCAAATTATTTCTTTGAAACTTAACAAATACAAAATATTCGGTCAAGATTTTAATTTATTTGGTTGGTATCCCGGAGTTTTGGCAGTATATTTATTCTTTTCAATAATTTCTTCAATGGCTTTAAGAAAGTGGATGAAGGTTTACTAATTTTTTTTTGAAGAGTTTTTTTATTTTTTTGTGTTACTTTGTTAGAAGTCTTTCTACCTGCTTTGATTTTATTATGTAAATAATTGTGTTGATTAGAAGGACCGCTTGGAACTGGAATATTAAACTGCATACTGTTTTGCGTGCTGGTAGAAAGACTTTTTTAGCATTCTTTTGAACCCTTATATATAGCAATATTTATAAATGGGAATTGAGTTTTTCGATATATATTCTTTTACTGTTGCCACGGGAAAAGAGTCGATAGAAATGGGCTTAAATTTTGAGTGATGGCTTAAAATTGGCTAAAATGGTGAAATTTAATGGTTAGAGGACAATATAGATCAAGAACTTTTAGAGTAATTAAGGTAAGAACTCCTGGATCAAGAGTATCGATGCAGTTTAGACTTAGAAAACCAAAAAAAGCACATTGTGGTGTTTGTGGTGCAGTACTAAATGGCGTTCCAAGAGAAAGACCAACAATAATGAGAAATCTTTCAAAAACACAAAAAAGACCAGAAAGAATGTATGGTGGAGTATTGTGTGCGAAATGTACAAGAGCAAAAATAGTTTCAAAAGTTTTGTCGAAATCGGCACAAACTAAACTATAATCTAAGAGGTTATAATCATGGTATTCGAATTAGGAAGAGTATGTGTTAAATTAATGGGACGAGATGCGGGACAGACTTGCGTGGTTGTTGATGTCTTTGATAACAAATTTGTTTTAATTGACGGAAATACTAGACGAAGAAAATGTAATATTATGCATCTTATGCCGACAGAAGACGTTTTAGATATTAAGAAAAAAGCTACAACTGAAGACGTAAAAGCAGCACTTGCAAAAACAGGAGTAAAAGTAAAGCCTGAAACAAAACCAAAAAGAATTGCAAAGAAACCATTAGCTGTTCGTTTAGCTGATAAGAAAAAAGAAAACGTTTCAAAGAAATAAATATTTTTTTAATTTTCATATTTTTAGTAGCGGTGCCAGTTGACTATCGGTTCCTTTAGTGGAATTGAGGAAAGTCCGCTCACCATAGAAATAAAACTTAAGTGCTAAATGTACATAAGACGCAGAAATGCGTGGCTATAGTACAGAAACGAAACCACCTATATTCGCTATGATGCAAAGAACAATTCCGGTGACGGTTTTGGAGATAACTTGCTGAGCTTGCTTATAGGAACGGATGAAACGACTACCCTTTTTGGTGCAAGCAGAAACCTGCGCTCAGTCGAATGTCAACATAATTGGTCAGGTGATTTGTTCGCCTGCAGTTATTACAGAAAGCGGCTTATCGGCGCTCTACTAAATTTTTTTCAATTTTGTCCGGGAATATTTTACCGGCAAGCAGTTTCAATAAATATATAAGTTAGGAATTATTAATTTAAGTTAAGGGGATAAAATATGTCAAGAGAAGATAAGAATACACGTATGCCGTCAAGCGGTTCAGGTCTTGTAAGTTATGCAAGTGATTATAAGTCTAAAATTAGTTTCAAACCGCAATTTATTATTGTAATTGCAATAGTAATTCTATTAATTGAGATATTATTACACTTGATGTAATGAGGTTTTAACAAATTATTTTTATTTTATCTAAATTTTAATGTGAGGTAAATTATGTTTCCAGGTGGTATGAATCCAAAAGCAATGCAACAAGCAATGAAGAAAATGGGAATTCAGCAACAAGAAATTGTCGCAGAATCCGTTGTTATTCGTTGCCGTGATAAAGATATTATTATTGAGAATCCGGAAGTTTCTAGAGTTAATATGATGGGTCAGATGACTTATCAGATTGTTGGAAATGCTAAAGAGCAGAAAAGAAAAAATGAAGATGTTATAGAAGTTACTGAAGAAGATTTGAAAACTATAATGGACCAGACTGGTGTTTCTGAAGACGAAGCGATGAGTGCTTTAGAAGTATCTGAAGGAGATATTGCTCAGGCTATAATGAATTTGACTGAGAAGAAATAAAATATAAAGCGTTTTTATGTTCTCTAATGATTATTTTTTATTTTTTTGTATTCTTTGATAAATTCTGTTGTTCCCGGAAGACAGTCTTTTTTTGCAGGTATGTCATTAAGTTCAAACCATTTTACTTCACTTACATTATGGTCTGTTGTTAATGCTGTTCCTTTTATTAGTTTACAAATGTAGCAAATTAGAATTTGTTGTGATGTGTGATCAGAGTATTCCCACTCCGATGTCAGTATTTTTGGAATCAATTTTGTTACGGCAACGTCATATCCTGATTCTTCTTTAGTTTCTCTTACTGCCGTATTTTCCGGATTCTCTCCAAATTCTACTTTTCCTCCCGGAAATTCCCATTTATTATGTGATTCTGCATGCCATTCTCTTTTTCTTTTAACAAATAAAAGTCTGCCTTTTGAATCAATCACAAGACTTTTTACGATGATGAATTGTTTTTTGGAATTTTCATTCATAATGATATCTCTTTATTATTTTTACATATAACTACAATTAGGGTTCTTATTACTTTTAAATTTTTTTCCTGTTTACTTATATAAAATAAATAGAAATTAATATTTATAAGTGTTATTATTTTTTAGGAGTAATTTTTGAAATGCGTTGTCATAAGAAACCCCTTTATAAAGGCTAAGCTTTATATATAATAACGACTTTCCTACTTTCTGTATGGAACAGTTTGTAGAGTATCTTTTGGTTTCTAAGCAGAAAATATATCTAGCAGAAAAATTGCTAAATGAGACATATCCTTTAGCTGATGAGCCGAAATTATTTTTTGGAGTTATGCAAAACACTTATTTTGGCATAAAATATGCACTTTTATCACTTTTTTGTTTTGAAAAATATTTTGATAGGGTTCCAAAGGTTGATTCAATGGAAGAAATGACGCATATTTTGTTTAAAGAATCTTCAAAAAGATATCCTGCACTAAAAAAGATTGAAAAAGATTATTTAGTTTGCGAACATTTGCTTTCAAAACACAAAGATAGCATGATTACTTTTTCAAAAAAGGAAAATATTATGATGTATGATGATAATTATAATCTTTCAAAATTTGGATTAATAGAAGTTAGAGCATTTTTAGAAAATGCAAAATTATTTTACAAAGAAATTTCTAAAGTTTTAGATTTACCGGTAGATGCAAAATGATAGACGTAATAATTCGAGCAAAAGAGGAAATTAAAAGAGCAGACCACCTTATTTTTGTATCGTTAAAATATACAAGAACAGTAGATGTAATAAAAAGTATAATTGAGAGATTGATTAATACTTACGATGTTGTTGTTACGGGAATTTTGGAAAAAGCAGAAGAAGAAATGAAAATATTTGAAGTGCCAAAAGTTCCAAAACAAAGAGTTGAGGAAGTTTTAAAATTATACCCTGATGACACGATGAAAGACTATTTGCAATTTTTATTATTTTTAAAAAAATTAGATAAAGCAGAATATACTTGTTCATGCGAATACAGAAAACACGTTCATATGACTGCGACGTTTCCAAAGGGTGAAGCGGTGCAGGTAAATATGGATGATTTGAAAGAATATTTTATCAAAACAAAAGAATTTATTGTTTACATAGAAAATCTTCATGTTATTCCAGGTGACGAGGATAAATGACAAGTATAATTGGTGTAGTTTCCGGTAAAGGCGGAGTAGGTACTACAACAGTTACCGTAAATGTTGGTTGTGCGCTTACTTCTTTTGGACGAGATTGTGTTGTAATAGATGGAGATTTAAACAAATCAAACATTGGAATGCAACTTGGTTCGCCAATTGTTGAAAAAACGTTTCATGATGTTTTAATCGGGAAGCACAGGATTCACGATAGTGCTTATATGCATTCTAGCGGACTTAAAATGATTATTGGAGATTCTAATGCAAAATATAAATTAAAAATTAAAAGTGATAATTTTAAAGAAACTATTTTTAATTTAGTTGGCGCAACAGAAGTTGTTTTGATTGATTGTGGAAATGGTTTTTCAGAAGAAACAAGACACGCAATACAATCTGTTGACAAATTAATAATTGTTGTTGAAGCAGATTTGGTTGCAGTGATGGATACTTTGAAAACTGTAGAATTTGCAAAAGAAAATGCAATTGAAATAATTGGAGTAATTGTCAACAAACATTATGATGATGGAATAAATTTATCTGACAAGAATGTTGAGCAAATACTTTCTGTACCAATACTTGGAGTTGTTCCGTTTGATCACGATATTAGAAAATCACTTCATTTGAATCATCCTGTATGTTACAGTCATCCCGATTCACATGCATCAATATCTTTTAAGAAAATTGCTGCTAAATTAATTGGTGAAACATACGAACATCAATTAAATGAAGAAGAAAGACAAAATCTTTTTACTTATGTGCTTCGTCACATTGGGTTTCCAAGAGAAAAGAAAGAGGTAAAGGAAAACTTAAACAAAGATGAGAAAAAGGAACAAAAGAAGCTTATTTAAGTTGTATTAGTACAAATGAGTATTAGAAAGATATATTAATTTAGAATTAAACTTTAATATTAGAAAAAGAGGGTTATTATGGGTCAAAAGGAAGATAGTATCTTTTATAGTGTTCCAGTGGATTCTCAACCACTTAGGGAAAGAAGATATTATCAGGAAGAGCAAGGACCGGTTTCTCAAAGCTATGATTTGGAAAAAAATAAAAGAGAACAATCTGTTAGTATGATTGGAAGTATTGTTTATTGGATTTCTTTATTTGCTGCAATTATTGGTAATTTTATTACATCTGTTATTTTAATTCCGTTTATGATTATGATACAATCACAGATAACACTTTACATTATTATTATGGTGATGGGACTTGTATTTGGTGCGCTTTTTAATTTTCTTTTAACGGATTTACAAAAATTAGATACTAGTCATCATGTTATGTCCGGTGCAGTAATTCCTGCGCTTGCTGTTATTAATGTTTATATTATGGTTGAAGTTTCTAAGGTGTTTGGTACCTCTATTTCTGTTCCTGTAAATCAGAATGCTTTTGTTATTGCACTTTTGTATGTTAGTATGTTTATTGTTCCATATATTGTTTCTACAGTTGCAAAACATTACAAAATTGTGACTATTTAGTTTTTTTGAATTCTTTTAATTTTGTCTGAAAAGTATCTACCAGCACGCAGAACAGTATTGAAGTAACTAAATTTGTTCTTTAGAATAGGCAATTGAATTAGTACTATTATTAACACAATAAGTGAAGGCTGGTAGAGATACTTTTGACAGAGTTTGACTGGACTAGGTACTCCTCAAAACATTTATAAAAGAAAGTGGTGTTTTAATGATATAATATAGTAAATGGCGATTATGGTGTATAGGTTCGCATAGGGGTCTGTGGTGCTTATACCAGCTAAAAGTACAAAATTTGCTGGTTTTACGCAGTAAACCTCTGGGCCGGGTTCGATTCCCGGTTATCGCCCTCTTTTTACTTTTCAAATGTGGTTTCAAAGGATTTAAATTTTAGAAAATATGAATTACTTTGTTAGTAAATAATGAATTGACTTGAATAATTTTAACAAAAAATGTTGATAAAAATGGTTGAACTTCCAAAACAGTATAACATAAAAGAATCAGAAAGTAGATGGCTTAAGTACTGGGAAGAGCACGATATTTTCAAATTTGATAATAAAAGTGATAAAGAAACATTTGCTGTTGATAATCCACCGCCAACTGTTTCTGGGAAAATGCATCTTGGTCATTCTTTTAGTTATGCACAACAGGATATTAATGTAAGAGTAAGAAGAATGCTTGGATACAATGTTTATTATCCGTTTGGAACTGATGATAATGGACTTCCAACTGAAAAACTTGTTGAAAAATTAAAAAAAGTTAGATCAGTTGCAATGGAAAGAAGTGAATTTGTAAAATTGTGTAATGAAACATTAAAAGAAATTAAAGATGATTTTGTTTTGGATTGGAAAAAAATTGGAATGAGCTGTGATTTTAAAAATGCTTCATATTCAACAATCGATCCTTATTGTATAAAAACATCTCAAGCGTCGTTTGTAGATTTATTTAATAAAAAATTAGTTTATCAAGATGAAGCACCATCAATGTGGTGTGTAAATTGTCAGACTGCAATCGCACAAGCAGAGCTTGAAGATGCAGATTTATCTTCAACATTTAATGATGTAGAATTTTCTATTGTTGATTTAGATGAAAAAATAATAATTGCTACAACTAGACCAGAATTATTGCCTGCGTGTGTTTGTATTTTTGTAAATCCTAATGATAAAAGATATTTACATTTAATTGGAAAAAAGGCGAAAGTTCCATTGTTTGAACAAGAAGTTACTATTTTTGCAGACGAAAGTGCACAAATGGATAAAGGTTCTGGAATTTTAATGATTTGTTCTTATGGAGACCGTTTTGATGTTGATGCAATTAAAAGACACAAATTAAAAGCGAGAGTTTGTATTGCAAGAGACGGAAAATTAAATGATGTTGCAAAAGAATTTAATGGTTTAAAAATTAAAGAAGCACGTTTGAAAATTTTAGAAAAATTAGAATCAACTGGATTTTTGAAAAATAAAAAACAAATTACTCACACAGTAAATGTTCATGACAAATGTGGTTTTGAAATAGAATTTCTAACGACTAAACAATGGTTTGTGAAAGTTTGCGATTTTAAAGAAGCGATTAAACGTTATGGTTCTAAAATTAATTGGTATCCCTTATCTATGAAAACTCGTTTTGATAATTGGGTAGAAAATTTAAATTGGGATTGGTGTATTTCAAGACAAAGACATTTTGGTGTTTCTATTCCAATTTGGTATTGTGATAAATGTGGCGCATTAAAAATTGCATCTATAAAACAATTACCAGT
>JBAZVA010000052.1:0-8757 GCA_041661165.1 Candidatus Woesearchaeota archaeon
TTACTTTCAAGCTTTCACCTCTTAATTATTTAATTAGTTGTACTAGTAGTTTTAGCTTGAGCCTTTATTTGCTTTACTAAATCGTTTAGCTTTTGGTTTGCAGTTTTAATGTTGTTCCAAGTTGCATCAAATTCTCCTTCTGCATATCTTTTTCCAGGTTCTGCAGTTACTTTTGCTGATTCAAGTAATGCTTTTATTTCAGCTACTTGTGCTTGTAATTCAGGAGTTGTTGCAAATGGTTCTGCTTTAGCTAAGTATGTTTCAACTTTTGCGATATGATATCTTGCATGTATTTTTAATTGCATATCGTTAATTTCATTCATTTTTTCTTTGAATCCTGCATCATCTTCTGTTGCAATTGCTTCAGTTAATTCTGTATCTAAATCTTCTGCATCCGCAATAACTTTTTCTTGTTCAGTTGTATCAAGTCCTTTTCCTTTTTGTGCTACAACGTCTTCATTCCATCTTTTTATTGTGTTCGAAACTGAACCTTCTCTTGTTTCAACAACTTTTCTTCTAGATTCTTTTATACAAGTTGTATATTCGTCAATATTTTCTTTCCATGCAGTTTTGGCAGTTTCTCTTACTTGTTTTCTTTCTTTAACATATTCTGGCAGTGTTTTATTCCCACTTCTTACTTCTTTGAAACCTTCAACAGCTTCTTGCACATATGCTTTTTTTCCTTCATTTAATCCTTTATGAAATTCTACAAAGTTCGCATTTACTGTTTTTAGATATGTATTATATCCTTCCTTGTCTCCTGCATCAGCTAATCTTTTTAATTCAGCTAAATCGGAAGTTATTTTGTCAGCAGATGGTGATGTTTCTACAACGCTTCCAAGTGCTAAAGATTGTGCTTTTACTAATTCTGCCTTACAATCTAAATGTGAATATCTTACATTTAGAGAGTTTATTGATTCTGATTTTTGTCTTGCTTCTTTTGCCATTTTAATTGCGGCATTTTCAGTTTCTCTAACAGTTTCTCTTTGTTGTTTTTGACCTAATTTTGGTTCTGCTACTGTATTTCCCTTTTGTGTTTCACTTGCTTGCTCTGCAGTTGATGCAAATGCAACAACTGATGAAACAAACATTGCTATTACTAGCAACACTAATATTGATAGTATGTTTTTTTTCATGTTTTTCACCTTTCGTTTGTTTATTTGTTATGCGCCTCGTTTGCGCTATTATTATAATGTCTGCCCTTGCCCATCCCCATTAGGTATTGGCAAAGCATAAGGATAATAATGTCTGGAACGGTATATAAATGCAATCCGGGACGTTGTGGAACATGATGGAACTTGTTACTTTATGAGGGTATTTTTACAGAAATTTACATTGTGAATATATATCTTAAAATAGGGTTATTTGAATTAAATTTATAAAGTTACTAAAAATACTATTAAGTTATGGGTGGATATGTTGAAACTAATGATACTTTGCAGATTACTACAGAGCAAGGTTTTCCAGAAGAAATTCTTAATTTAAAGAAGCATCAGAAGAAGCCAATTATTCTTAAAGATGTGAAAGAAAGAATATTTGAATTTCATAACAAGCCTAATGCAAGAATATTTCAACAACCTCCAAATAGAAATTTCTTAGTTCATAATATTAATGGTAAATGGATATATTGGGGAAAAGTAATTATTATTGAACAAACGATTAGTTGGGATGGAGAAAAATCAATCACATCAGGAAAATTTAAAATAATTGCAATATATGATCCTGAATACCAGAAACAAATCACTTTAAACGAAACAGATAAGGGAAAAAGCTATTTCTAAAAATCGGACGATTATTTATTTTACTTTCTAAACTGCGGATGAATCTTGATAAAATTACTAGTCCCATTGTAAAATTTTTCAACGATATTCTTTTGTGCGAGTAGTTCAACGTTTCTAGAAAGCGATGCCTTAGGAATATTTGTCATGTACATTATTACAGTTTGTTTTGCTTCTCCTTTTTTTTCAAGCAAAGCATCAATAATTTTTAATTGAGTTTCATTTAATGTTAGTTTGACAGTTGCTAATTTGTCCATATCAATTCCATGGTGGCTTTGTTCTGTGTGTGTTGTATGGTGCGCTGTTTGTTTAGTTTTATGTTCTTCATTCTTTTTTTCTTCGATATTTTCTTTTTTGTTAGATTTCTTTTTATTTAGTAAAAATACGATGCTTGCTATAATCATAATCAATACAATAATTCCAATGATGATTGTTCCAGTTGTAAAAAATCCGGAATCTAAGTTTGACATTATTTCGTATTGTATGGTGATTTCTGCAGGCTTATTGTTTCCAGTAAATTCAATGGTTACAACTTCGCCAGACGATTGTATGTAAACTAAAAGTGGACTTGATATATAATTAATTACTGCATTCTTTGGAAGGCTAACAGATATTTCTGTTTTGCTAACATTTCTTTTTGCGTTATAATAAAACGTCCATTTCTTGCCGTCTTTTTTAGTAAGTTCCGAAGTAGTTCCAATTATTGCTTCATTATTTACAGAAACGTCTTTTAGAAAATTAACATTCGTAGTTCCTGATATTGATGAATCTCCGTTTCCTGCAATTGTGATTTCTTCAGTAATATAGCTATTGTCAGAAAAGCAGACTGGTAACATTAGTAATAATGATAATATTACAGAAACATACGATGTCTTTTGCATACTAAACTTCAAAGAAATTTTACTTATAAACCTTTTGGGGTGTATTTTATACATCTCTACCAGCAAGCAGACTCGTATGCAGAATAATGTTGTGCAGTTCCAATGGGTATTTCTAATTTATACTATTATTTGCACTACATGTAAAGGCTGGTAGAGACAAGTAAGGTTATTTCGTTTTGAGTAGATTTATATATGAAATTGCAAGAATAATTTTCATGACTCATAATAATTTGCCAGTAAAGATAAAAGCTCTTTTCCCTTTTCCAGAATTAAGACCCGCACAGAAAAAATCAATTGAAGCAGGATTGTTTGATAGAAAAAATATTCTAGTATGCACTCCAACGGGAAGTGGAAAAACTCAAGTTGCAGAATTTGCAATGCTAAATTATTTTTTTGAAAATTTAGGAAAAACTATGTATGTTGTTCCGCTAAAAGCTTTGGCATCAGAAAAGTTTAATGATTTCAAAAATAAGTATGAGAAAATTGGATTAAAAGTTGGAATGTCGATTGGTGATTTAGATAACGAAGAACCGTATTTGTCAAACTATGATGTAATTATAACCACGTCAGAAAAATTAGATTCTATGATTCGTCATAAGCTAGTTTGGATTCACGATGTGAAACTTCTTATTATTGATGAAATACATTTGCTTAATGATTCAACAAGAGGTCCAACTTTAGAAATGGTAATTACAATGCTAAGAAAACTAATTCCAAAAATGCAAATTATTGGACTTTCTGCAACAATAGGAAACCCAAGTGACTTGGCAGATTGGCTTAACGCAAAATTAGTACTAGATAATTTCAGACCTTGTCCATTAAAAGAAGGAATTTATTTTGATGGGAAATTAGAGTTTTATGATTGAATTACGCAAAAGTTTCTTGTCTTTGTTTTACTTTTGCTTCTTTGTTACCATACTTCTCAATAAAATCTTTTTTAACATGCCAGTCACTTCTGTAATCTATGCTATCATGTTTTAATTTTGGCATTTTTTTACATATTGATTCAAGAATTGATATTCCTGTATCTCTGTCATTTGATCTTATTGCCATGTGAAGTTTAGGACTTTTTTTATTAAGTATGAATTCAGGATAATATTTTGCTTGATCAAACCCGAAGTAAACATACAAAAAACTATTTTCATCTCCAAAAATAACATTAGTCATATTATTTTTAGAAGAATCATGATAAAATCTTAATTCTGCAACATCTGGTGCCTTATCAGTATAATTACCACCATATAATTCTCCTTTACATTTCGTTCTATTAAACACATTTCTTAATAGTTCATTATTTGCATAAAACTCTGGAGTTGTTCCCATTTTGCTTTGCATAATTTTTCTTATCATCCGTAAATCGGCAATTGTGACTCCAGAAAAATATCCTGTGATGCTTACAGGACTATAATTTGCTTCAATAGTTCCAAGAATAAATTTTTCAACATTCATAACTACTGATGGCTTTAGATGGATATATAAATTTTTTGAATCTTAAGATGCGTCACCAATCAGAAACAAATACGTCTATTTTATTTTATAAGAAAAGGTTCATTTCTTGAACAAACCTTTGACGCAATTTCACTTCCGTAATATCCACAAGACATAAAATCTATTCCGTCTAGATATTTTTTTAAAAAACCAGATGCATATGCATCTCCTGCACCGTTTGTATTTACAACTTCTACTGGGACTATTGGAATTTTATATTGTATTTTACCTTTTCTTACAATTGATCCTTCTTTTCCTTTTTTTAACACAACGCACATGTCATAGCTATCACAAAATTGTTTTTGTGTGTTTTCTGGAGAATCTTTATCGAATTCTAATGCTTCTTCTTCTGTCATAAATAAAACATCAATAAATGGCATCATTTCCAACATGTCTTTTTTTAGTTTCTTTACCATTGTTTTATCTGCTAAATCAAAACTTGTAATCATTTTCTTATTTTTTGCAATTTCAAAATAAAAATGTGTAAAAACAGCATTAGAATTTAATTCATATCCTGAAGTGTGAAATAAATTTGCGTCATCTAAATATTTTCCATTGCAATCTAGCATATCAGAAACTCCTTTACTTGAAACAAAAGTTCTTTCTCCATCTGGCGTAATTAATGTATAGCAAACTCCGCTTTTTCCAGATATTTTAAGTCCATAATTTTCAATATTTTGTTTTTTTAATTGTCTCGCATATTCTTTTCCATACTTATCATTTCCTATTGTGAATATTAAACCAGTTTCCAATCCAAGTGCAGATAAATTTCTAATTACGTTTGCAGGAGAGCCTCCCGGAATATTGATAGAATTTCCTTTGACAATTCTTTCTAATTTATTTTTATCAATTTTTTTAATTGGATAATAATTTCCTTTTTTAATTTTTAAAGACTCAAGATCATTATCTCTTACTGCAACCACTACATCTGTCATTGCGTTTGATAATCCTATTGATTTCATGATAAAACTAGCTTGATTTATACTATTAAACCTTTGTCGTCCCTTTTTTTGACAAATGTGTAACGAGCAAATCAAAACCTTTATATTCTAGTTAGTGTATAATATACACTACAAAGAATAAACTTAATAATATGTTAAAAGCTCATAACAATAAAAAAGTGTGATAAAAATGAAAGACGTACTTGTTGTGTATAAAAAAAGTTTGTTTGAGTTATATTCAAAATCGACAGACGAAAATGTTTTTGATTATATAAATAATCAAGGACTAGATGCTAAAGCAATAAAAGAAAGTCATGATGTGCAAAAGTTGACATTAGAACACGTTGTGTCTGAATTAGAAAGGAGAAATATTCAGTTTGATATGATTTACAGGGCAGATTTAAAAGAAATAACTAATAAAGAATTAGTAATAGTTGTAGGTGGCGATGGGACTTTTCTTGAAGTATCGCATTACGTAAATAATGATAAAATTCCTTTGTTTGGTGTAAATTCCGATCCGAAAAGAAATTTTAATGATGTGTTAACGGGGAGTGTTGGATATTATATGGCGTGTTCGAAATACAATTTTAATTCTATTTTTAATAACTTAAATAGTATTCAAAAATATAAATTAAATAGATTTCAATTATCAATTAATGATAGTGTATTACCCGAACTTGTTTTAAATGATGTTTTAATTTCTCATAGTTGTCCTGCTGCAACTAGTAGGTTTACTTTTAATTTCGAGGGTGTAAAAAAAGAATATAAAAATAGCGGTATTTTAATTTCAACTCCATCAGGTTCAACTGCTTGGATGTATGAGGAAGGAGGAAATGTTGTACCTCTTTCTGATGACTCTTTTCAAATTCATCCAATAGGTAAAAGAAAAAGAGAATATTTGTTTGCAAAAGAATTAGATGTGCATTCATTAACAAGACAAGGGATGATATATATAGACGGGGGACATCTTGGATACGATTTTTCATTATGTTCAACTCTAAAAATCAGAAATGGAACTCCTCTTTTGGTTCTTGGAGATTTAAGTGAGAAAAGAGAGAAGTATATTTAATTTTTTTAGTTTATTTTAATTTGTATGCCCTGTATAAAATATGCGCCAGCCTTGATGCGTAGCAATATTATTTATTACTTTTATTTGCTATATCTAAAGAATTAATTTAAATAGAGTGTGTTTTCTGCTTGCTTGAAGAAATTTCGACGGAGCTGTTTATTATTGTCGTTTTTTAATATCATTAATAATAACTGATACTGCATCTTTTTCACCTATATTGCAATCTTTTTCTGTTGCAAGATTATCTCCTTTTAGTGGCAAGTCAGAAATGTGTCCTGCAAAACCATACGATATATTAAGATAATCATCAAAATTTGATTGTGCCATGTTAATGTGGTGCACCATGTAATAATTTTCCATTTCAACACACGAACAATTATTTTGTCTTCCTAATTCAAGTTGTTCTTTTGTTTCTTCCAAAACATTTGGGACATTAAAAATAAAATTAGGACATTTTTCTTTTGAAAGAACGTTTGTGATGTGAACTGGATTTGAATCTTTTCTTCTAAGTTTTGGCCAATCTATAATTCCGTTTGGAGTAATTATGTCATGTCTATTAAGACTATCATCTAATGCACCCACTCTTCCAAACATATATATGTTGATATTTTTTCGTTTACCTTGCATTTTTGCAATTGCTGCCAATTCTCTTGTTAATTTTGAAACTAGAATTCCTCCTTGACTTCCAAATACATATCCCAAATTCAGGATTTTTTCTCCGCCAATTTCAACAATTTGAGAATCGAGGTATTCGCTTTTTCCTTTACAAATTACTTTTGATTCCCTATGTTGACCTACTGCTAAAAGAGGTCCAAATATTATTTTTGAAATATCATGAATTGTGTGATTCTCGAAAATTCTTCCTGGCTCATATCTTTCTTCATTGACAAACATTCTTACGATAAAATCGTGGGCAAAATTATCATACGCTATTGAAGTAACATTTTGTTTATTCTCACGTTCCATATTTTCATAATTAATTTTCCTTCCAGTAGATTCTTGCATTATATCTGACAAAGATTTTATCATTACTTCGTATCTTTTTGCTCTTTGTTCGGAACTGTATTGTGGAATCACAAGTATTCTTTGTTTATCATAATAATACAATGGTTCTCTTGGATTTTTCTGATTGAGTTTTGTAAGAGCATTTTTCCCGTGTGTTTGTTCATACAACGAAATAACTTCATTCGGTAAAATTCCATTATGTTGAACAATTGTATCTATTTTCTCAATAGGAACTTCATTAGAAGTCAATCTGACTTTACTATACTCCATTATGTCGTTCTTTGAAAATATTGGCGTGTTCATTTTTTCATCTTTTTATTTGATGTATTTTTTATCTATTGTGTCAATAGTTATTATGACGGGGACGTTTTTAAACCTTTCTTTTTGTAACCACTATGTAATGAATAAAAACAATAAGCTTTATATATCTTCTAAGCACTATATATAGTATGAAAAAAGCATTTTTCGCATACTCTGGAGATCCTATTACTTATGGTCATATTGATTTAATAGAAAGAGCTGCTAAAAAAACAGACAAATTGATAGTTGGCTTTGGTATAAATCCAAATAAAAGACCATCATTTAGTATGCGAGAAAAAATTGACATGGCAAAACATGTGCTTTCACACATACCAAATATTGATATTGTTTCTTATACTGGAAACATTGCAAATTTTGCTTTCAAAAAAGGAATTTCTGTAATTTTTCGTGGTATTAGAAATTCATCTGACTTAGAAGCAGAAAAACAACTTTCTGATGGTTGTAAAAGACAAGGCTCGGATGTTGAATTTGAATATCTTGAAGCAAAAAATGAATTGGCAGATGTGAGTTCAACAAATGTAAAAGGCTGGGCAGTTGCACAAGGTTTTATTCATGAATATGTTCCTTTGTATGTAAAACAAAGAGTAGAAGCAAGATTATTAAGTCAATATCCTTTCGGTGTAACGGGTAGTATTGCGACAGGAAAATCAACATTATCAAAAAAATTAAGAGAGATTGGTAATAAAAAAGGAATTCCGGTTTTTGATTTAGATTTAGATTCAATTGCAAAAAGCATCTATCTTGCAAGCGATGACTATGAAGCAACAAGAGAACAGATATTTTCAACATTCGGTCATGATTTAAAAAATGATGATGATTCTGTTAACATAAAAAAACTAGGTTCAATTGTTTTTAATGACGATGCTAAATTAGATGCGCTAAACAAAATAATGTACAAACCAATCAAGAGTACTTTGCAGGATCATATGATTTACAGAAAAGGTCTTATAATGCATAATGCAGCACTTTTAGCAGAATTGGGTATGGGTTTTTTATGCAATAATAATGTCGTTGTTGTAGATACGAGTGTAGAAGAACAAAGAAGAAGATTGGAAGAAAGAGTATCAAACGGGTTTATGACAAAAGAACAAATAGAAAGACGTTTAGGCAGTCAATATACTTCACAAAAGAAAAAAGAAATAATTCAATCATGGATAGACAAAACTTCGCAGGGAAAAATCTGGAATGTGGATTCAACCAGAATTAAAAGTGATAATTACTACGAACTGTTTTTTGATACAGTCATAAAACCAGTAGATATTTATGGAGAATTA
>JBAZVA010000053.1:0-8551 GCA_041661165.1 Candidatus Woesearchaeota archaeon
TTACGTAGTTTGCAAATGAAAACATCAACTATTTTTTGCGCTGGTTCTTCTGATGTTTCATCATATAAATGCGTTAAAAATGCTTCTTTGCTTAATGTATGTCCGCGTTTTAATATTAATAATTCTAGAATTGAATATTCTTTGCTTGTCAATTTTAATGGAATTCCATCTGTTTTTGCTGTTTTTGTTTGCAAATTAATCGATATTCTTCCAAGAGTAATCTTAGAATCCGCATATCCCATTGCTCTTCTTACAACTGCATGTAATCTTGCTACTAATTCTTTGTTGTTGCAAGGTTTTTCTACATAGTCGTCTGCTCCCGCACTTAATCCTCTTACTTTTTCTGCTACTCCATCAAGTGCAGATAATATGATGATAGGTGTTTGGTTTTTTGTTGAACGCAACCTTCTTAGCAATTCTGTCCCTTCCATATCTGGTAACATTAAATCTAATAATATCCCATCGTATTGATACAATTTTGTTAGCTGCATTGCATCCTCTCCTGTTTCCGTTATATCGCACGTGAAACCTTCTGCTCGCAATGCTTTTACGATCATATCTGACGTGTTGCTATCGTCTTCAACTAGCAGTATCCTCATTATCATCTCTCCCTATATCTATTAAAATAACTTTTTTTTCTATTTCGATAAAGACTCAAAACAGAATGTTTGATAACAATAGACACTATATAGGTTAATAATGAGTAAAATCATTTACTATTTTGTTTGTTTTTTTTAATCTACAAATTTGCATTTATTATTTGCTTATTATTTTTTTTGTTTCTTCTTCTTAAAAATTTGTTTTTTGCAAAAATTCAATGAATTTTTTTTCAATTTTATTATCTAAGAAAGTTAAGTTAGAATTTTCATTTATATTTATTATTTCAAATGATTCTATTAAGTAATTTGTTGGATTTATATACATATTTGTTGGCAATTCTGCTTCAAATAGATCGTGTATAAGCGGAAAGTGTGTGCATGCATATAAAACATGTTTATTTTCTAAGTGCGTTAGTGATCTTAAATATGTTCGAATCTCTTCTTCGTTTTCCTCTATTCCTTCTTCTATTAATCTGACAAGGTTATTTAGTCCCATTTTTGCATGTTCTTCAAATATTTCATTTTTTTCTAATATGTTTTTTGTTAATTCTGTTGCAATTATTGCTAAATTTTTACATGTAGATTTATCAATTGCTTTTTGATACATACTTATTAAATCTAAAATAGGAATTCCTTCGTATTCTTTTCCAAAATTTTTTATAGAAATTATTGATGCTGTGTTACATGATAATAAAATATGAGAAACTTTTTTTGCTGCAAATTCTTTGTATGCTTTTTCCAATATTTTACATATTTCTTCTTCAGTTTTGCTTCCGAATGGAAAGTTTTCTGTGTCTGCGTGATAATATATATCTAATTTTGGGTATTTTTTTCTTATCTTTATAAGGGCTTCAAAACCTCCGATTCCTGAATCTAATATTCCTATCATTTTGTAGTTTTTTTTACCTTTTTCTCACAAATTTTATATTTATAATTTTATTTGTTATTTGAGATTTTCGTATTATGCTCTTTGTACGAATTCAATTCCTTTATCTCCGTAAGGGTTAATTACAATTTTATCTCCTGATTCTACATATGGAGGAACTCCAATTTTAATAGTGCCTTTGATGATGGCGTTTTTGTATGAAGATGCTGCTGTTTGTCCTTTTACTACTGGATCTGCTATATCTATTGTTACTGTGATTGATGTTGGTAATTGTACGTCAATTATTACTCCATCTGCATAATCTATTTGGTATTGAATATCTTGATCGCTGAATTTTGATACGAGTTCTTGTGTGTTTTTTGGTAATGTAGATAACTCTATTTCAATCGTTTCATAGGTTTCATTATCCGTAAACACATATGTTTCTTTTTCTTGATATGAAAATTGGCATGGTTTACGTTCAATCATTACTGGTTCTATTGTATCGCTTGTGGAAAAACGATTCTCTAGCTTTGTTCCATCTAATGATTTTAATTTTGCTTGTATGAATGCTCCGCCTTTGCCTGGTTTTACGTGCATTTTATCGACTACGCGCCAAATTTTGTTGTTTAGCGATATGTAGGATCCTATTACTAGATCTGTTGCTTTATTACTCATATTATGCAGTTTATAGCTTTTGTCTCGAAATTACAAATTTGTGTTTATTTTTAAAATAATAAAGACTATAAATGAGTTTCTTTTTTTCAAAATTGTATACAATTTTTGATGAATGTTTAGAATTATAACCTTCTTTTAGAAGTCTTATCTTCTATAACTCTTGTTCGTAATTTCTCTTCCATATCTTCTGTATTGTTTAATTCAGGTCTTGTTTGATTAGGTTGATAGTTAGGTTTTTTATAATTATATATTGTCTGTATTTGATAAAAACTTGTATCAATAATCCATTGTTTAATCCCAAAAAGGTTTTTTTCTTCTTGTAATATCTTTTCTAATTCCTCTTCTAATTCCTGTCTTTCAAATAGTATTTCCCATTCATCTAATCCTTCGTTTTTCGTTTCTAGTTCAAGTATTTTATCTTTTATTTTAGTTTCTAATTTTTCTAATTTTTCTAGTTTGGTCTCAATTTTAGGTATAAATGAAAAAAGATCTGGTTTTGTTTTGAGTAATGCATCTGAAAATCTTCGAAAGAAAGGGAGATCGGCTTGATTTATTTTATTTACAATGATTTCCATAGCTAATTGTTTTTTATCTTGTAATTTGCTTTCTGCGTTATCGTCATGGTAACCACCTTCGTACATATGAATTGATTGTGTATATAAATTTAGAATGATGTGTATGTGGGAATTATTAATATTATCATCACTTTCGAATTGTTGTGCTTTTATGTGGGGATGATTAATATTATTATCATTTTCGAATTGCCGTGCTTGTTTAATCCAATCTAATTGTCTTTCTCTATTTGCAGGGTTTTCGTCCATATATTTTATGATTCTTTGAGCTAATTCCAAATGCATGTCGTTTATAGCTTGAATTTTCTCTTTTACTTCGGCAACTCTGTTAGAGGCTAAATTTTTTAAGATTCCTAAACTCAACAAATGCCGGGATACCATTAAATTATCATTTTGTTCAATTGTTATTGATCCATTAATTTTCATAGATCCTTCAATTTGATTGACTATGAATAATGAAAAATTTTCTATGAATTTTATCTTTAATTCAAATGTAGAAAAAATGGGATCTTCTATAACTCTGGGCATCATCGATATTAAACTGTTTATGTCGAAATGATAGTTGAAATGATGTCTTGGAAAGTTGATGTTAGCGAAATCAAGTCGATCTTGCTCGAATTCTTGCAAGACACTCCATTTTAAATATAAAAATTCATTATCACTTTTTGTCATTCTGTTTGTGCTGAATAAGAAAAAAGACAGTCTTTCTTTCAAATAACTTATCCTAGATTCCTCAAGAGATGTGCAGTTCAAGATTGCTAACATTTCTTGGTTTAAAAACTTATTTTTGTTTATGTGGTAATTCCTATATATTGCCATTGGGGAATCATATATACCTTCTGCCCTTAAATCTTCAAGAGTTCTAGGATTTTCACGTAGTTCGAGTATTCCATATTCGATTAAATATTTTTCTTGCTCTTCTATGTTCTCATTTCTTATGGGAAAAGCAAGATAATCAATGTGGCGTTTTATTGCTGATATCGGTTCTTGGGCTATTTCATGGATGTCTTTTGATACTAAAGATAATTCTCTTAAATCTTTTATTGTTAAATATCCAAGAAAAATTTTATTTAATTTAATTTCCGTTTGTGCTCCTCCTGTGATATGTAGGAATCCATCTTTACATTCTAAACGTAATTTTGTAATTGAATTGCTATTTCTATCTTCATTTGGTGCCATTGCGCTTAATAAAAACAAGCTTAAAGTTATATTTTTTATATTCATTGATATGTATCATAATTTTTTTATATTCGTAATACAATATTATCGCCTAAAATTGGCTAAAATTTTTTAGCAAATATTATCATATTGTTTGCATTTCATTTTTTAGCTATAATTTCCGTGTTGGGCTTGTAGTTCAGCGGTAGAACTCATCGCTTATAACGGTGCTGTCGTAGGTTCGATTCCTGCCAGGCCCACATCCTATTTTTTTAGCTCTTATTTTGTTTATCATGTTTTTTTGTTAGCATATTTTTATGATTTGGCAAGCAAATGCATTACAAGATTTTTTTTTCAATCTTTCTGGTTTTGTTTATGAACATGACAATATTTTAGATGTTGGCTTTGATTCTCGTAGTTTAAAAGTTGGAGGCATGTTTTTTGCTCTTTCTGGTGATAATTCTGATGGGCATGACTTTGCGGAACATTGTATCGATAATGGTGCGGCTTGTTGTGTTGTCTCTAAAGATTTAAGTTCTCTTGTGAGTCCTCAGGCTTGGGCTAAATGTATTTTGGTTCCAAATGTCATGGATGCTTTTGTTAAACTTGCTTCTTATCGAAAAACACTTTTGAGTGCTACTACGATTGCAATTACTGGAAGTGTTGGTAAAACTACTAGCAAGTTTGGATTGGTCCATTTTTTGAAAAAAATAAATGAACATGTTTTTTGCGCTCCTAATAGTTTCAATAATATCCTTGGCATTGCTTTTTTATATAATTGCGTGCCTTTTGATACTCAGTTTTTGATTGTCGAAATTGGTACTAATGCTTTCGGTGAAATTGCTCAGCTTGCTCAGTTTGTTGAACCTGATTATTCTTTAATTACTCATATTTCTGTTGCACATATTGGTGACTTTAAAAAAATTGGCAATATTTTGCGTGAAAAAGCTGATATCATTAAATATACTAAAAAATGCACTTTTTTTAATGGAGATTTTTGGTATGAATTTTTTCTTAAAAAAGTTGCTAACGAATCTGGCGTAAATTATGAAGTGTTTCATAATCAAGATGGCTTGGATTCTGCTTTGTGTACTTTGAAATCTGCTTGGCAATCCATTTTTTCTAAATTGCAATTGCCGTTTTTGGATGATTCTGTTTTTGGTAAAAATTTAGTTGGGCGTCGTGATCTTTTTCAGGTACGTTTAAATAACTGTAATTTGGATATTATCGATAGTTCTTATAATGCAAATTTAGCTTCTATGTTGGATGCTCTTCAATTTTTGCAAAGAAATTTTCCTAACTCACATAAAATTGCAATTTTGGGTGATATGAAAGGTGTGGATCATCGTGCGAAACGATATCATGAGATTTTGAATTGCTATCTTGATAATGTTGATCTTGTTTTGTTAGTTGGTGATTATATGCAATATTTACGTTCCAAAAATGATCGATATTTATGGTTTGAAAATAATGATGAATTGATCGAATATCTTCAATCTTCTTTAAATTATGAATCTGTTATTTTGATTAAAGGTAGTAATTCTATTAATTTAAATCAAGTTGTTAGGTTTTTTGCTAGTTTTCGTATTTGAATTTTCGTTTGCTTTTGATTCAAATTTTTTTTATTAATTCAGATTGCTCTGAATTTTGTTTTTTAGAATTGATCTTCCTCATCGTCATTATCTTCTTCTTTATCCATTGATTTCATTTTTAAATATGGATTTCCTATTCCTAATTTCGATAAAATCAATGTTTCTTTTGCTTCCATTTTTTTTCTATCTTCCTCTTCTTCATGATCGTATCCAAGTAAATGTAATGTGCTGTGTACTGTTATATGCGCTAAATGCTTTATTTCATCTTGCTTTATATGTTCAGCATCATCTTTTATTACTTGCCAGCATAAATTGATTATTCCAAGCATTGTCGGCATTGGTTCATATATTGTTTTGTTATCCATTACTAATGAAATTGTATCCGTTGGGCCTTCTTTTTTCAGATATTTTTTGTGAAATTCTGACATTCTTTCAGGTGTGTTTAAATATATATCTATATAAACTTCCGATTTCTTGATTTTTTCATAAACTAATACTGTTTTTATTATTTCTTGTATCAAAAATTTGATATTTTTTGGTCCTGGTCCTATACATTTGAAGTTCCATGGTCCGTATCCTCTTGGTATGCTTGGTATTGTTAACACATTTATATTATATACAAATTCGAATATATTATTAGATATATGCTTCATGTTGATATTAATGCTGTGTTTTTGGAAGATCAATCGATTGTTGAAGAAAATATTTACCTTTGGGCTTATCATATTAAAATCAAAAATAAATACGATCAATCTCTTGTGATTAAAAAGCGTTTTTTTGAAGTTGTTGATATCTATGGCCAAAGGCAATCTATTGAAGGAATTGGCGTTGCTAATCAAGAACCTTGTTTGAAACCAGGTGAAATTTTTGAATATGCGAGTGGTGTTTTGTTGAATGCTCCTTCTGGTTTTTTTGCTGGTTGCTATATTGTTGAACTTTCTGATGGATCTCTTGTGGAAGAAGTTATTCCGAATTTTTCTTTAGATAGCAAATATGATATTTCTAAAATTCAATAATAGGCATTGGTCATAATTTTGTGAATTTAATTAATTGTTAAATTGTGTTAATTAAAGTTAATAAAAAATGGCTAATATGGCGCTGTTCGCTGAAATTGCGTCGATTGCTTAAAAAAAACTTGCTTTGTTATTCGTTTTTAGTGTAAAAATAAAGTATACGATTTGTTTTTTGCAAATTTTCCCGCAATTGTTTTTCGATTAATTTTGATGAACATTTTTTCTTTTAAATTGTTTGAATTTTTGTGAAATAAATTCGTATACTTGTTTTTTTGAAAAATTTTTCTTTTAAAAATTTTTATATTGTCTACAAACAGTCTTGGCTGTTTTTTTGTTTTAGTGAGAAGTTTATGGTAAAAAAAATTAAAGATGTATTTGCATACTTTAATACTAAACGCGTTCCTAGTAGTTCGTTTAATATTAATAGTTCATTTGCTAATAGAAGTGTGATGTCGAATTCGAAATTATACGTAAATAACCCTTGTGTTAGAAGAAGTGTGAATGTAATTGCTCAGGCTGTTTCTTCAATCAAATTTAAAGTGTTTAAAGATGGAAAATATCTTACAAAACATTCTTTATATGATTTGTTGAATCAACCTAATAGTAGCGATTGTTGGTCTGCTTTTATTGAAGGGTTAGTGACTAATTTCATGATTCATGGGAACGCATATGTTGCTCTTATGCATAATGATCGTTTGCAATTGCATAATTTACGCTCAGATAAAGTGGAAATTGTTCCGGGTGCTCATGGTGTCCCAAAAGCATTTCATTATGAAGTTGATGGTAAGCGTTTGACTTTTAATAATGAAATTGAACAATTGCCAAATATTGGTCACGTTAAAACATTTAATCCTTACGATAGTTGGTATGGGTTGAGCCCTCTTGAGGCTGTTAATGTTTCTGCTAATTTGCATCAAGCTATTACTACTCATAATTTATCTATGATTAATAATGGTGGGCGTGTTAGCGGTATTGTTTCCGTTAAAAGTGGAGCTAATCGTTTAACTCAAGAACAAAAAGAGGCTATTAAGCAAGATTTAGTCTTGCAATATCAAGGGCCTAATAATGCTGGAAGGATTGCGTTTGTTGAAGGCGGCGATTTTTCTTGGACTCCTATGGGAGCTTCAACTCATGATATGGATTACGTGAATGCTAAAATGCTGGCTTCTCGTGAAATTTCTGAAGCTTTAGGAGTTCCTTCTATGCTTATTGGTGGTACTGGTGTTTCTGGCGAATCTTCACGTGCTAATTTTAAGGAAATTGTAGAACGGTTTCATGAGGGTACTGTTTTGCCTATTGCTCAAAGAATATTTAGTTTTTTGAATAATTGGCTCGTTGCTCAAATTGATTCCGCTTGTACTCTTCAAATGGATCTTGAACATTTTTTGCCTTTGCATGATAAGCGCTATGAACTTTGGGATAAAGTGAATGCCGCTACTTTTCTTTCTGATGCTGAAAAACGTATCCTTCTTGGCCTTGAACATATTAAAGATGAATCTATTGTTGCAAGAACTTGATTGCTTTTTCGTAAATGAAATTAAAATTAAAAAAAATAGTGAGATAATAATATGTTAAAATTAAGAAGAGATGGAAATCCTTTAACTTCCGATGATTTGGATAATAATTTTGTGTTTTTGTTAACGCAAATTGAACAACTCAGAAATGCTTTTGCTCATCAATCTAGAACAACTTCAGGTGATAATACATCTGATTCGTTCGGTATTACTGTTGAGAATGGTAAATTTGAATTCAAAATTCCTAAATTGGAATATAAGGGAGAGTTTGATGCCTCAAAAAGCTATAATGTTGGTGATTTTGTTTGGCATAATCATGCTGTTTGGTTTTTGAAAAATGATCCTTTGAATCCTGGTGAATGGAAACAAGAGGATTGGAATTGTGTTGTACAGTTCCCAGAAAATCAGCTTGGCACTGTTTGTAGAGATCAATATAATGATTGATGAAAAAAATAATTTACTTGAAAACATTTGAAAACTTTTGGGGGAGGGTTTTTAATGAAAGAATATATCACGAAATTTTTGCCATTTGAAGAGGTGGTTACAAAAAAGCTCGATGA
>JBAZVA010000054.1:0-8537 GCA_041661165.1 Candidatus Woesearchaeota archaeon
ATAATTAAAATCTACTGGTTTTGTTGAATCTTTTACTTCTAAGTAAGATATTCAATTTTCATAAAAAAGTCATTTTGAAGCATTAGCTTCTGTAAATAATGGTATAGTTTCAACATTTTCATCTGTTTTAGAGGTAATTTTTCATACTTCAATTTTTCACTGAATTAAAGAAATAATTCAAGATGTTGGATTTGTTGTCATTCCAAATACTGTTCATCTAACAGAGGCTGCAGCAAAAGAATTAGTAACCTCGAGCGATGAGTCAGTATCCAATTGTGGAGCTTTTACCCAAATCTCTCAGAGTGATAAATTAAGCATTACTTTTGTAAGTAAATTGCTATTATCTTTGTATTCCAAATCAGAAAAATTAAGAATTGAATCTTGTGAACTAGATCCTAGTTTTAATTCTGTTCAATCTGATAAATTAATTGTAGCAAGTCATCAGGCTCACACCTTCACTGTATTTCATTTTTCTATTTCTTGATCTAAAATATTTTGTGTAATTGTATTTCAATTATTGTCTATAATAGAAACTGTTCCAACCGTTCCAGAATAAACAGATATTTTTCAGGTTAATTTTAATTCGAATGGATTATAAGGCAAATATTTACTTTTACTTGTTACAAAATTAGGTCAGCTATATTCTTTTACTAGTCAAGCTAATTCCATTCTATTTCAGCCAATATCTCAGACTACATAAGAAAAATATTCTCATTTTTCATTTAAAACAGTGGCAAGATTATAACCTGAGTTTCAATCAAGTCTTTTTCAGTATGCGTAGTAATTTTTTGTTTGTCCATCCATAAATGGATATCACATTTTATCTCTTGAGAGAGTTTTTTGAGTCAAAAATCAGCTTACTCAAAAGGCTCAATCTATTCAGTGAGCATAAGTTCAGTTTTTGTCATAATATTGTTTATTTCAGCTTGGGTCTGGATAGGTCTTATTTTGTGTATAATTAGTTTGAAGTAAACTATAAATAGCTGTTAAATCAGCTACGCGTGAACTATTATATTGATTTGATTGATAATTAGAAGAAAATGTAAAACCTATTATTGCGAGAACTGCAATTATGGCAGTAGTTGTTATGATTTCTACTATAGAAAATCATTTTATTGATTTATTCATATATTTATGATAAAGAAATAACACCGCAATGTTATCATATTTATATACGAAGTCAAATTTTTATTTATTTGGATTTGTGGTAATGATTTTTTCTTCAAAAAATGAAGCTAAAATATGAATTCAAACATGCTCTGTTCAGGCAAAAAATAGCCCTTGTCAAACGGAAGATTGAAGAAGAATATATTTTTCTTGTTCGGTTAATTTAAAAATATTTTGTAGAACATCAATTGAAGCTGGAGATTGTTTGAGAAGAAGTTGAATTGATGAATTTGTAACAATTGCCTTTCAATATTTATTTGTAACAAAATCTTCGACATCTTGAGTAATTGTAGTTACTCATAAATTATATTTACGAGCTCTTTTTACAAGTCAGAACATAAATTTTGCGCTGTCTTCATATTGCATAATATTCCAAGCTTCATCAACAACCAAAAATCTTTTTTTATTTGAACTTCTAACAATATTCCAAATATAATTTAGGATTATATACATCGCAACTGGACGCAATACTTCATCAAGATCTCTCACTGAGAAAACCTGTAATCATTCGGTTAAATTAATATTTGTGGGTTCTGAAAAAATTCAAGAAAAAATTCAAGAAACATACTTTTCAAGTCTTTCAACTAGTCATTTTGCTCAATCCATAGTTTCAAGAACTGAATATAAATCTTTCATTACTGGAACTTCTTTCCTTTCTATATTGTCATCGTCAAAAGTAATTCATTTAAGAGAATATGTGATTATTAGTGCTTTTTCAAGAATTGAATTCTCACTTGGAGTTATTTTTCAAAGCATTAAATTCAAAAGTCATATAAGATTAACTATAGCTCATCTAAGCAAATCTCCAGGATTGGCATCATAATCTTTCATTCATTTTGGTAAATCAAATGGATTAATTCTTTCTTTTGAGTTAAGATTAATATTTAAGTAACTTCCACCCACAGTGTCTACTAATGTCTTGTATTCATTTTCTGGATCTATTACAATTACATCAGTTCCAAGCATAAGACTCCTAAGAATTTCTAATTTAATTGCAAAAGATTTTCAACCTCAAGACTTCGCAAATACTGTCATATTTGCATTTTCTGTCTTAAATCTGTCGAATATAATAAGTGAATTATTATGTGTATTTATTCAGTATAAAATCCCATCATCTTGACTAAGAGAATTAGATGTAAATGGGAAAGTTGTAGAAAGTCATTTTGTGGAAATATTTCTAAAAACTCAAACTTCGTCTTTTGCAAAAGGTCAGGTTGCAATAAAACCTTGTTCACTTCTTAGAAAAGCCTGTTTAGTTAAAATATTTCTTCCACTTAGTAGACTCTCAAAACTATTTCATAATTTTTTTAATTCTTCCTCGCTTTCCGCATAAATACTTACATAAATTCACATATGAAAATATTTTTCTTGTCATCTAGTAAGACTTCATCTAAGTTCTTCTACATCTTGGATTTGAGCATCAAGTGCTGGATCATTAATAAGTCATTTATCCTGATTAATACTTCTTTCTGAATAAAGCTCAGTTAATCTTTTTCTTAAATATTTCATTATGTAAGCTCCCTCAATTGGGTAGACAAATATAGACAAATCAAATTTTATATCCCAATTAATTAGAGGAGATAGCCAATTTCATTCAAGAAAATCTGGATATGCGTATACGAAAAATGTTTTTACATAAGTATCTCAGATTTGTATTTTGCTTGCGTCAATTTTCATCATAGATGGAGCAATGGCGTCTTTTACAAAAGCCAAAGCCTCATTATAATCTTTTTCTCACTGTTTAATTTCTTCTGCTTCTTCTTTGGTTATTTTTTTTGATAAATCTAAGATTGTCTCTTCTTTTTCAGCCCTCACCCCTGACCCCTCTACCCCAGGGTACTCTCTCTGACTTCGTCATTCACCTTGTCCCAGAGGTAGAGGGGAATTTGAATTTGAAGATATAAGTCACTCTTCTATTTTTGAAACTGAAGAAATTTGGCTTAAAGAAATTTCTTTCTCAAAACCAAGAGCATCTCAGGTATAATTCTTATTTACTAGATCTATTAATTGTACTTTATCAGACATAATTTATTAGTTATATTTTTATTTTATTTAAAAAGTATCTTTTTACAATCAAAATTCCTTGCTATTATCCAAAATTATCGCTTAGTTAATCCCAAATCCATTCTGTAATATTTTCTTTTGGTAGAATAACTGGTACATTATTTTCAATAATTTTATCTCATTTATTATGGATTACAATAAGAGTAATATCGTCAAATTGACGATGATCATATCACATAAATTTTGATAATTCTATTGTAATGCTATTATATATTCACTGTGCAGTCTTAACTTCGGTTTTATTTATTGTCTCAATAAGTCTATCAAGTCAAAACATAAGTGCATCCTCTTTTTTACCATTTCTCGCTTCTGTAATTCAATCTGTATACATGACAATTACATCATCAAGTTCGACAGAAATTTGAGCTTCTTTCAAGATTTTTGAAATATCTTTTGTCATACCAAGTGCAATACCTCCAGATTTTATTTTATATGTTTTATTGTCTTTTTTCTTATAAATAAGTAAGTATTCATGTCAGGCTCATGACATATACATTTTTTTTGTGCTTTCATCCCACCTGATCATAAGAAGCGTCATCAGCATATTTGATTTTATACGAGGTTTTAGAATTTCATTTGCTCCAGCGAGAATTAACGCCGAATTTATCATTAATTTAGAAAAGGCAGAAATAAGAGCATTTACCATCATCATTACAAATCCAGAAGCCACTCAATGTCCAGTAACATCTCAAATATAAATATAATAATTATCTTCTTGTTTTATTACATCATAACTATCTCATCCAACTTCTGATGCACTTTTTGTATTAGCTACGATATCTAACGATGGTACTTCAACTAATTTTTTATTTAAAGTATTTTTTTGGATTTCAGATGCTAATTCAACTTCTCATTTTAAAGCCTTTCCACTAATAAATTCTTCCTTAACATTCTTTAACATTTCCAGACTCCTATTAAAAAAGCTAATTATATATTTTATTTCTGGATTAGCTCCAGAAAATTCAAGACTTTGTCATTTTTTTCATCAAGTAAGGAATTGCGCAATTTCTCTTTTTAGGTCAGAAATTGGTTTAATTATTGAAGTAAAAGTAAAAAAATAAATTACTACAATTTCAAAAATCATTATCACCAAATAATAAAGGCTTAAATCAGACTCTAAAGAAAGTGCATTTAAATAAAAATAAATACCTATATCTCAAAAAATAAATATAAAAAGCAGTATTAAAACCGAATGTTTATTTAAAGTGTTTAAAAGTTTCATATCATGAATTTAAAATTATTGCTAGTATTGTATCATATTTTTCATATTTTAGCAAAAAAATAATTAAATTTGATATAAAATATTTTTTTGTATAATACTTGCGTTTATATTTTAATAAAATTTATTTATGAATTCATTAAATAAAGTCCAACTTATTGGTAATCTAACAGCA
Organism: Candidatus Woesearchaeota archaeon; assembly: GCA_041661165.1. Lineage (GTDB taxonomy): Archaea > Nanobdellota > Nanobdellia > Woesearchaeales > JBAZVA01 > JBAZVA01. Next base: position 4,626 of record JBAZVA010000054.1, read on the forward strand.
GATCCAGAGGTAAGACAAACGCCAAATGGACAATATGTTGCAAATTTTAGTATGGCTACAAATAGAGTCTGGAAAGATTCAGCCGGAATGAAACAAGAACAAGTAGAATTCCACAATATCGTTGTTTGGGGAAAATTAGCTGAAATCGTGGAACAATATGTAAAAAAAGGTAAAAAAATATACATCGAATGAAGACTACAAACTAGAACTTGGGAAGACCAAGCAGGAGTTAAAAAATACAAAACAGAAATTATTGCTGATAATGTAATACTTCTAGGAGCTCCAGGTGGAAAAGATGAAAATTCTGATTTTTCTTCAAGAAACAGCGAAATGGACGAAGATGTGGCCCCAAGAAAAACTAAATCAACTTCTGCCAAAAAAGAAGAAGAAATAAATATTGAAGATATTCCTTTTTAGTAAGAAAGTAAAGTAAAAAACCTAATATTTTAAAAATAAAAAAACAAGTTTCACTTGTTTTTTTATTTTTTTGAATTATAATATCCACGTTTTTTTTACAATTTAACTATTTTTTATGTATAATAAAATAAATACACTTAAATCAAAAATTCTGCCAAAAAATTTATATTCTCGTTTAACTCTAATAACTCTAGTTACAGTTATGACTTGATATGCTATAATTTATGCATACACCACGATTAATTCTACAGAATATGCTCCAAGTGCTCCACTTACTTCTACTCTTAAGTGAAAAATAGTAGGAAATCTTGATGAATTAAATACAAAAATTTCTAATTTTTGATTTAATTGAGGAAATATCGGAATTTGAATTGCAACACCACTCAGGCAATTTTCTTTAAAAAGTTCTGTGCCTGTTATGAGATTTGAAGATACTGATGCGGGAGGTGCTGTTGGTGAAATTAATGTAAATAATAATTTTGGTTCAATTATAATTGATTCTGATGCTTCAAATGCAATTGCAGGATCTTATACAAGTTTTCAGGTAGATGGTACTGAAAAAATGAGAATTGATACAAATTGAAATTTAAATGTATGAAAAGGTATTTATGATACTACTACTACCGGACTTGCATTTTCTCCTCTGTGAGGCATGACTATAGCTAATCCCAGTACCGCCCTTTGAGCAGAATTTATTATTCTTAATAATAACACAACTTGAACTCATACAAATACTGCATTAAGTTTTCGTAGGAATAATGCATCAGTTGGAAGTATTACATTTACAAATGCCAGTACTCAATATAATACTACTTCTGATTATCGTCTTAAAGAAAATGTAGTAGAGCTTACATGAGCTCTTAATCGTCTTTCAAATCTTCCTGTTCATCGTTTTAATTATATATCAAATCCAAAATTAACTATGGATGGGTTTTTGGCTCACGAAGTACAGAAAGTTATTCCTGAATCTGTAACTGGTAAAAAAGATGCAGTTGATGATAAGGGTAAACCAATTTATCAACAAGTTGATTATTCTAAAGTTGTTCCACTACTAACTGCAGGAATAAAAGAATTAAATTCTCAAATTCAAAAACAACAAAAGCAAATTGAGGAACTGAAAAGTAAAATAAAAATCCTAGAAAATAAATAATTTTTCTAAATTAAATTTGACTTTAAAATTAGCACGCGTATAATTCGCTTGCTAATTTTTAGTTGGCATTTTAATTAATTATTATCTAATTTATAAGTAGTATGATTATAAAACCGTTATCTGACAGAGTGCTTCTTAAATGATTAGAAGCCGAAAATATTACAAAAAGTGGGATTTATATCCCAGAAAATAGCAATAAAGATAGACCTTATATGTATGAGGTTATCGCAGTTGGTCCTGGAAAAGAAGTTGATTGAAAACTCATAAAAATCGAACTAAATCCCTGAGATAAAGTAATTAGCTGACAATACAGCTGAGATGACATTGAAATCGGCTGAAAAAAATTTAAAATCGTAGCCGCTGATTATATTCTAGCGAAAATGGAGGGATAGATTCCCGTCTGTCATTCCCGCGAAGGCGGGAATCTACAAAATATTATAATTTCTAATTTTAAAACACTATGGCAAAAAATATAACATTTGGGGATGATGCGAGATTGAGGATGTTCGCGGGAGTTGAGAAAATCTCGAAAACTGTGGGATCTACCATTTGACCTAAGGGAAGAAATGTAATTTTTTCTAAATGATACGGGGCTCCTCAAGTTACAAATGATGGTGTAACTATCGCGAAAGAAATAGAGCTCGAGGATAAGATTGAAAATATGTGAGCTGAGCTTATAAAAGAAGCTGCTTCAAAAACTAATGATGTTGCTGGAGATGGTACAACTACAGCAGCTCTGCTTACTTATGCGATGATTAAGGAATGACTCCGTGAAATTAGATCTGGAATTAATGCAATTGAATTAAAAAATTGAATGAAAAAAGCTTGAATTATCATTGAAAAAGAACTTGAAAAAAACACAAAAGTAATAAACACTAAGGAAGAAATTGAACAAGTTGCCACAATTTCGGCTCAAGATAAAGAAGTCTGAGGAATTATTAGTGAAGCGATGGAAAAAGTATGAAAAGATTGAGTAATTACAGTCGAAGAAGGTCAGACTTTTGGGCTCGAAGTAGAGCTTACTGAATGAATGAAATTCGATAATTGATACATAAGTCCATATATGATCACGGACGGAGAAAAAATGGAATCTCGCATAAGTGAGGCAAAAATCCTAATTACAGATAAAAAAATTAGTTCGCTTAAAGATTTAATTCCAGTACTTGAGCAATTAGCTTCTACTGGAAAAAGAGATTTAGTGATTATCGCCGATGATATTGATGGGGATGCGCTTGCTTGAATTATCCTAAATAAACTAAAATGAGTACTAAATATTCTCGGAATTAAAGCACCTGGTTTTGGGGACAAGAAAAAAGATATTTTAAAAGATATTGCAGTTTTAACTGGAGCCACAGTTATCACAGATGAACTCGGTTATAAACTAGAAAACAATTATTGCGACAAAGGATAATACTACAATTATTTGAGGACTGGGTGATAGAGAATTAATCAAAAGAAGAGTGACTGAAATCAAAAATCAAGTAGAAATTTCAAAAAGTGACTATGATAAAGAAAAACTTCTTGAAAGATTAGCAAAACTTGCTGGAGGAATTGCTGTAATTAAAGTATGAGCCGCATCGGAGGTAGAAATGAAAGAGAAAAAATTAAGAATAGAAGATGCTCTAAACGCTACAAAAGCGGCGGTGGAAGAATGAATTGTATCTGGAGGTTGAGTTGCCTTACTTAAGGCATCAATTGCACTAGATTCTATTGATTTTTGAAATAAAGACCAAAATATTGGAGCTCACATCGTAGCTCGTGCTCTCTCTTATCCAGTGAGACAAATAGCAGAAAATGCCGGAAAAGAATGAGCGATAATTGTGGATGAAATTAGAAAAAACAAAGATATTAATTATTGATTTGATGCATCTGATGATGAATTTAAAGATATGATAAAAGCCTGAATTGTAGATCCTAAAAAAGTAACAAGATCAGCCCTTGAAAACGCAATCTCAATTTCTGGAATGTTTCTAACAACTGAGGCAATAATTTCAGATATTCCAAAACCTGAAAAAGAAGAAATGCCAAATATGTGAGGGATGGGTGGAATGGGTGGAATGTGATGAATGTATTAGTCAAAAAAAAGACCGGTCTCCCCTTGTAGACCGGTCTTTTTTAAATTTTAATTCAACACCTCTCAGTCTAAAATATTATCTTTCCCGTCAGTTATTATTTTATCTCAAACTTTTAATCAGTTCACAGAGCTGAAAGTCTCGTCTGAACCAGTTATTTCTATTAGTTTAAACTTTGCAGTATTATTCTCTAAAATAAATACTCCTGGTTGACTATATTTGTAGATTATAGCTTTTGTTGGGATTATTATAAGAGCTTTATTATCTTTTTCT
>JBAZVA010000055.1:0-8257 GCA_041661165.1 Candidatus Woesearchaeota archaeon
CCCAAATTCATATTTTTGTCCATTTTTTAAAGTATGACTGATTTTTTGATTATAAGGATAGTTTTCGCCAAGCATTGATTATATTATCATGTGTTATGTTTTCCGGAATCATTTAATTACCCCCTTTATTTTAGAATTGTTATGCTTCTATCTCAAAATATTCTCTTAAATCAACTTTAGGAGCTAATCCTTAACCTCGATTCATTTAATTTCGTTTATCATTAATTTTATTTTTTTTTGAAAATTAAATCAACTTCATCTTCTTTTCCAAGAAAATAATTCTCGATAATATCCCAGCGATCATTATTGCTTAATTTTGTTCTCATGAATTCACTTAAAACTTCCTGAGATTTTTTTCTTTTCTTTTCGATGTCGGACAATATGAGATTTGAATAGCTAGTATTTGAAAGTCTTCTCAATTTTGCAGGATCATTTATACGTACAAAAATCTCGGTATTTTTTCCTCCCAGTACTTCATAACTTGCCAAACCAAAGATTTCAAGTATAACTGCGAGGAAAATCAAGTCGGGCTTTTTCCCGTTATTTGAAATAGCAATATATGTTGAATAGACTTTATCTCCATTCATCGTTTGGCATTGCATCAGTAATCTGCTGAAATAGCCACTTAGACCGGAAAAATAAGAATTCATAATTCTATATACAAGTTCCTCTCTATTTTGAGTTTTTCTTTCTTGAACGAACTTCCACCTGTCAGCACTTTGATTAAACCCAATATTTCGCTTTATATCTGCCACAAACAGATCCAATATAATGCTTGGCAGTTCTTTATTCCTGAGTTCCCGACCAAATATTCTCACGAATGTTTCTTTGAAATCAGATTTAGTAAAAAATTGATGTGTATTCTTTAATTCAGCAAAAACACGAACTAGATTATCTATGTTATCTCTTAGCTTTTCCTGAACCATAACGAAGTCTTCCAAAAAGGACAATGTAAAATGTAATCTAGGGGTCAATTTTTGTTCATCGCTAAACATGAAAAGATCGCCATCAAAAAAACTCTTTTTAAATTGCGCAAAAGTTAAATTAGTAAAATATTTTTCCCATAATTGAGCCATATTAACTTCGAATATAGTTCCACTATTTCTAACGATAGTATTCCCACCGAATCTATTATTTGATAGCACAACTCTTGGTTCATCATTATCGATTTTCTTACAAAATTCCCCATATAAATTAAGGAATTCCTTTTCTATTTCAATCGGAACATTAACAAAATTTTTCGTAAACATACTTTTTGGTCGAATTATAAGAACATTAAATGCGTACTTCTGTTCCAGATCTTTTGAAATTAATAATAATCCACTTTTAACCTTGTTTTCTATGTCGTCTTTGTAAAAAATATATGAAAAAACTTCTGGAGATATAAGCATGTTCCTGTGCCCTTTTTCTTGGTAAAGTATATAAAGTTTTCTTATCATTTCTTTTAATTGATATTGCTTTATACTAGATAATCCATATAACATCCTTACGTACTTTAAATCACTATCAGTATAATCCGTCATTGCTTTACCAGTTATTGATGGCTCTCTTGCAGTCCTGCCTATTTCTTGTATATAGTCTGATAAATTTCCGGTTGGCGCAAAATGGTAAACTTTCTCAATATTATTAATATCAACACCCATTCCAAATGCTTTTGTGCAAATCATTACATCCAAATCACCAGCTTTAAATCTATTGTAAGCTTCATTTTTTTCATACTTATCATATGTACCATAATATTTTCCTATATTACATTGTTTGTCCAAACTTATTGCATTAAATAATTCTTCAACTTGACTGGTGTAAGGGCAGTAACAAAGAGCCTTTGTTTTTTCATCAACAAATTTTTCTAGAACTTCTGTAGTTTTTGCTTTTTTGAAATCTTCAAATCCCCCCTGGATATTTCTTCTTGAAATATAGTTGATTTCAAAATCTATATTTTCTCTTCTAACATTGCCTAAATACATCTTAGGTTTTATTAGATTCAAACTTTCTACAGTGTCATTTACCATATCTTCTGTACCCATATAAACTGCTGTTGCAGTTAAACAAACAATCGGGAATTTAACGTTTTTTCTTATTTTATCTATATATCCACCAAGAAACCAGTAATCAACTCTAAAATCTCGACCCCACGTAGTTACCAAATGTGCCTCATCGACAACAACTAATCCGATTTTTCTATCTCCAAAAAGACTTTCAATGTTGTTGGCTAAAAAAAGTTCGGGTGATAGATAGACTATTGAAAATTCCCCGTCCTTTATTTTCGAAATTCTTTTTTCTTTTTCGTCGGGTGTAATATTAGAGTTGATGAAAGTTACACACTTCACATTATGATCCTTTGTAAGTTGTTCCACTTGATCATTCATTAGCGCTATTAATGGCGTAATAACGATTGTAATTGCTTTATATTTTTGTTCTAGGTAAATTGCAGGTATGTGAAATAATAACGATTTCCCCGAACCTGTCGGTGCAGTAATAAAAATGTCACTGAAATCGTCATCGCCTTTTAATGTTTTTTCACTTTGTGAAATAATATCTGAAATAATAGCTCCCTGTGAGATTTCAATTGTTTTGTTCGATATATCAGGGTTTTCGTAGAACTTTAGTTTTCTGAAACAATCGCTATTCCAATGTTTTTTAAGAATACTAAGATATTTTTTATCATCTACCTTATCGATTTCTCTAAATCTATCATTTATTACAACATTAAATGAAATGCCAATCTCTTGAAGGAGCGTGATAAAAGCAGAAACTGATTGCTTTTCTTTTTCCGTATCATAAACAATGTTTATTTTGTCTATAATTTCACCAGATAAAATTCTGTTTTTTAATAAAAATATTTCTGAATCCTTAGCAACGCTTGAAATATCAAAATCGATATCGTTTGAATTATTGTAGTTTTCAGATCCCTCAAATAAAGGAACTATTTCTATTCCCTCATCGGTATGCTTATTAATGAATGATACTCCAAAAGTAGAATTTTTCAATTTTATGCAATTATCATAATATTTTATGAGAATTGACATAGTTTTTGATATTTCCAGATCCTCTTTATCAATAACTTGGCATAATTCATTCAAATAGTTATTATCAACTTCAAGGGGATAGTATTTTTCAAAAATATTGTTATCAATAATTTTAATATTTCCATCAAACTGATTCTTTATATCATTAAATAAATCAGCTAATAAAATGAACTCTTCATAAAATCCCCATTGTAATTCTTCCGCATTAATAAAGTTTAATTGAATCTCTTTCTTATGATTCTCAAGATTTACAACATCGATGTATCCCTTTTCATTAAGTGTTTCTTTGCTTCCAATCCATTTTGTTGTTTTACACAGTTCCTCATAGATATAATTGGGAAATCCTTTTAGAATAATAATCTCTCTTTTTTTCTTGCTTTTTTTCTTTTCCTTTTCGATGAAACTATTAACTTTTGAAATTAAATGCTTTTTTATATCCAAAATATAACCTTCTTTCTAGTTCTATTTTTTATTTCACCTTAATCTCCTATTAACTTTTTACAATCTATTTCACTCGTTCAAAATAATATTCAATCTCTTCTGGTGTAAATTTATCTGTGATTGATTTTAATAAAGGTATTAATAAATTTACATATATCCAATCTGATTCAAATAAGTTGTTAACAAAAAATTCAATTCGTTTCTTTATTTCTACTACATTTATTAAAGTGATAAAATTACATTTATTTCATCATTTTTTTATAATGGTCTTCATATCTAGACTCAACAAAAACTAATCGAAATGCTTCTTTAAAATTTCCATAATTAAACTCTTTAATATCAAAAATATTCTGACCGAGGGAGTGTGATTCTCGATTAATATATCTACTAAAAGCTTGGAATTTTAGTGGTTTTAACTTAGATTTTTGAAATATACTATTTAAAGATTTATCATTTTCAACGAAATTAAAGAAATATTCAATTATATTGCGCATACAATTTGCAATTAATGCTGGTGGTTGCTTATCATCTTTAATTATATTCCAATAAGAAATGTAATCGTTTTGTATTTCTTCATAGCCCATGACAATAATTTGACTTCCAGTACTATTTCTTCTGATTCTGAACAATTTTTGCAATTTTTCTCTTTTTTCTTTATTAAAAAAAGTCATTTCATAAAAGAAATAAAGACTGTGCGTTAATAAAAATATCTGTTCATAATCATTGGAACTAAAGAAATTATTTTTTATCATTTGTCCAATATTGAAAATATAAACATGCGACAAACTTGATATTGGATCATCTATGACAATTATTTTTTTACCTATTTGGCCTGAGGCGGTTTTCTGACCTTTACACAACTCAATAAAGTAAAGAAAACTAATAATCATTTTTTCACCTTCACTTAAGGTTGCAAATGTATTTTCGCATTCTTCACTTCTCGCTATCTCGTATAAATCATCAGTGCGCTTTTCTATGTGAAATCCATCGATCCCCAATTCTATAAGACCCTCATTAATATTAGAAATTGCTTTATCTATGTTTAAAGTTTTCTCTCGAAAATCCGATATTATATTCCGTTGTTGCGAAATATCATTATCGATTTTTTCAATTTCTGTTTTTAAATTTGCTATCTTTTTTTTGATATCAACGTCGGATTGTTGAAATGCAAATATTATTGGATCATAGTCCCAACGCATATTTGCCCAAAATAGATTCTTAGCATTGTTTAGAGCAATCTCTTTATTTTCTATCTTATTATTGTGTTCTTTTATGAGGTTATTAACTTCTGTAATAAACAGATTATATTCCCCAATTGCTTTACTTGAATCAACCATTGTAATTACTTGACTTGGTGTTTTAATTTTTTCTACTATTTTTTCTTTATTACTTGAAAAACAAAATTGTAACGAATTATAAAGATTCTCAAAATCCGATTTTCTTTCTAAAATGATTGGATTAATCAGATAACTATCCTTACCCAATATTGATTCAAACATTGCCTCATATATAGTTAACAACTTATTCAATTCATTAATATCGCTCTCATACATTTCGTCAAAATAATTTTTTATATTTTCGACGAGTATTGGAGTGATTGTCTTTTCTTGACAAAATGGGCATAAGTCTTTTCCATCGTCTTCCTTTTGCGTAATAAAATTCAAACCTTCTTTTACCCAATCTGAGTTCCCCAATTTTTTTATAATTTTTGCAACAGAGCTATTTTCATTACCAACAATTGATTTGCTAAAAATTTGATTTGATTCAATCTCTGTTGATTCCAAGCTTAAAGTTGGTAGTAAATTGTACTTTTGAGCCCCATCTCCCTGAATTGCATCAACTTCTTTTTTAAGACTATCTATATCTTTTGGAGGTTTTTGTAATGGTTTACCAATATTCATTAAATAATTAAATAAAACTTCCTTATTCCCTTTGAGGCCATCGAGACAAAACTCTAATATTCGGTCACCTCCTGTATATTTTGTTTTAATTTCCCATAATTTTTTTTCTGCATTTTGGGTTTTCTCACTTAAATCAATAAGATTATTTTTTTCTGCTTCCGACTTGATGTCTTTTTCTCCATTCAATAAAGAAATCACATTTTCTGCAGCTTTTATCTTCTCTTTGGCCTCTTTATTTTCCTTTGATAAAGTAAAAATGCCTTTTAGACTATCTGGTTGATAAAAGTAATCGTTAATAAAAGATCTATTATAAACAAGAATCTCTTCGTCAGACAAACCTTCTAGAGTACAATTACGAAAAATAGTTTTATCGCGTTCATACAAAAAATCTGATATTGTGCTTTTGCCTGTCCCATTTAGCCCATAAATTAAATTAATCCTTTTGTCTGTTTCAAGTAAAGTCGGTTGTTTAAAGCAAGCAACGTTGCTCATAATAATTTTGTTAATCATTACAGCACCTCTTTTCCGATACCAACAAATGATATTCTTTAAATTATTTTCTGCACTCAAACCAATCCCAAATACTTTTCAAAAAAAGCCAAAAGCCTTTCAATGACACTTTGCTTTTTTTCTGCTCGACCACCGCCATTAAAACGTGAAACTGGAGGAAGAATCCTATCAATATCCGTGCCCGTCGTTTTTAGGGCACCATCATTGAAAGACCTTGATATAAATTTACGTGTCTCGGTCGTCTTCAAACTTTCTTCTTTGATAATATTTGATAAATCTTTCTCTTTTTGTTCTGATACGAAAGTTCGCCAATCATTATCCACTTGAGTTGAAGTATTGATTTGTTCGATAAATCCTTCAATCAGTTTCTTCTTGCTACGAAGTTCGATACTCGAATCAACTGCTTTTTCAATCGATGCAAGGATGCTTTTGTCACTGCAATTAGATGCATGATATTTTGCGACTAGCAATAGAATATAATCAATATTAACTTCTATTTGCTTTATGAGTTCAATTTCAAAAACGAGATCATCATTTATATTTTCTTTATCCGCATCTTTTGTCTTTGAGAAATCTTGGTACAGGTCGATATATGTGCTTTGATAGTCTTGGAAATCTCGCTCAGACAAAATTTCATTTCCTGCAAAATCGTCAAAGGATGTTAATATATTTTTTACTCTCAAAATTGTCCCAAAAAGTCGAATAAAATCTTTTTGCGCACCTTCTCCCAAAATTGGTTGACCGATTGGATAAGACTCTCTTAGTTTATCAATCAATTCAACATAACCCTGTTTATGCTTACCATCTTCATCATATCCGTTATAGTAGTCATTGTATGGTTTTAATAAAACAATTCCGCCGGCTTCTTTATCGCCAAACAAAGCAATAGCATCATCGGTTGCTTTGTTTAGATCTCTGAAACAAATGATATTCCCGAAAGTTTTTACTGAGTTTAAGATTCTGTTAGTTCTTGAAAATGCCTGCATTAAGCCATGTTGTCTCAGGTTTTTATCAACCCATAATGTATTAAGTGTTGTGGCATCAAAACCTGTTAAAAACATATTTACAACAATCAAAAAATCAACTTCACGATTTTTAACACGCATGGATAAATCTTTATAATAGTTCTGAAATTTATCCGACGAGGTATCAAAATTCACATTAAATGCTTTATTGTAATCATCAATGGCCGCGTCAAGAAAATCGCGCGAGCTTTTATCCAACCTGCCCGTTTCAAAGCCTTCATCCGGTAGAGCATCCTCAGGATCATCCTCGTTGACACTAAAACTATAAATCGTTGCAATATTAAGATTTCGGTTCCGCTCCTCAAGTTGCTTCTTGAATTCAGAATAATACTTCATCGCCATTGGTATCGATGAAACTGCGAATATTGAATTAAATCCTGCTATGCGTTGTCCTTTAAGCGAATAAAAACTATTACGTTTTGTTTTCTGTTCAAAGTGGTCGAGAATGTATTCTGTAACTTCGTGGATACGCTCTGGCGCAGACATTGCTTTTTCGATATCGATTGCCCGGACTTTTTCATCCATTATGTTATTAGCCATCTTCACGGTATTCACATAATCTATGCGGAAAGGTAATACATTCCCGTCATTTATTGCATTAACGATTGTATAAGAATGTAATTGGTCGCCAAACGCCTGCGTTGTAGTACGAAGAAGTGGATTTGCAGAATTATTTGAATTGACCGCGAAAATCGGTGTGCCTGTGAAACCGAAGATATGATAATTCTTAAACATTTTAGTTATTTTCTGATGCATATCACCAAACTCCGATCTGTGGCACTCGTCAAAAATCAATACAATATGCTGTTTATAAATATTGTGAACTTTATTTTTCGAGATAAATACATCCAACTTCTGTATAGTTGTGATAATAATCCGGGTGTTTGGATCTTCAAGTTGCTTTTTCAAGACTCTTGTAGAGGTATTGCTGTTAGCAGCGCCTTTTTCGAAACGGTCATACTCTTTCATTGTTTGGTAGTCAAGGTCTTTGCGGTCAACTACGAACAGCACCTTATCAATGTATGGCAATGCTGTTGCAAGTTGCGCTGTTTTAAAACTAGTTAGTGTCTTTCCCGATCCAGTCGTGTGCCAGATATATCCTCCGGCATCAACCGTTCCAATTTTTTTGTAGTTTGTTGAAACTTCAATTCGGTTAAGTATCCGCTCTGTGGATGCAATTTGATATGGTCTCATAACCAGAAGCAAATCCTGTGAAGTAAATACACAGTAACGAGTTAAAATATTTAAGATGGTGTGTTTGGCAAAAAAGGTTTTTGTAAAGTCCATGAGATCTGAAATCACTCTGTTCGCGCCATCAGCCCAATAACTAGTGAACTCAAAGCTATTGCTG
>JBAZVA010000056.1:0-6764 GCA_041661165.1 Candidatus Woesearchaeota archaeon
GAAATCCTTACTCTCCCTCTCCATTTGGGAGAGGGTTGGAGTGAGGGCTAAATTTAACAAATAACTAAATATTTATATGACAAATAAAATTATTTCTCTAGCAATAATTTCAACTCTGCTACTCACCTCGTGTGGAACTCCGGTTGTAGAAGTAAAAAAGGAAATTATTAAAAAACCAGTAAGTACCGAAATTATTAAAAAAGAAGTTTTTGGAGAAAAAATCCGTCTTGTTGGGAAGATTGCTCCTGTAATGGAAACTCCAGTTTCTGCTCAAGTAAGCGGAATTATCAAGAAAATTAATACGGAAGTTGGTAAAAAAGTAAAGGCCGGGGATATCCTCGCGACTATTGATTTGAGTTCTTCAACATATGGAGCTAGTTTTAATAATGCAAATACTGCATATAATAATTCTTTAAATGTTTTTAATTATACAGAAGAATCTATTAAAAATGACCTTGAAGCGGCTCGCGTACAACTCGAAAATGCAAAAATCACAAAAACAAATACATATCTTACAACTGCAAAACAACTTGAAATTGCACAAAAGCAATTAGATAATATTAAAACAAATCGCACAAATACTCAAAATACAACATCTGAAAGTCTTAAAAATGCAGAACTTCTTGTAAAAAATGCTCAAACTAATCTAGATAATTTTGAGAAAAATTCAGAAAAGAGCTTAAATTCAATTTTTGAAAATCTAAAAGTATGAATAAATACTGCTTTTGTAAATCTGGATGCTTCTATAACTCAAGCTGATCTTATTCTCGGTGTTACAGACAAAAATAAAAATGCTAATGATAATTATGAAATATATCTCGGAGCTAAGAATTCAGGTTTAAAAACAAGCGCTGAGAATAGTTTTCGCGAAGTAAAAAACGATTTTGATAAAATTTCATCTTGAAATTATGAAACAAGTGAAGCTTCTGTTGAGAGAAAAACAAATGATATTTTAAATGTAATTTCTAAAAATATTTCTCTATATGAAGAGCTAGTTTCTGTTTTAAGCAATTCTATAACTTCTTCAAGTTTTACACAAACTACTCTTGACTGACTTAGTTTAAATGTAACAAAATATCAAGGCCTTCTTCTTCAGTCTCAGAGCCAAATGACAACACTCAAAAATACTCTCTCAACCACTAAAACATCTATTGAAACAAATAGAATTTCTCTTGGAAATGCGCTTGACATTGCAAATACACAATTAAATAATATCAAAGCTGGGAATATTTCTCAACTTGATACAATCTCTGGAAATGAAACTCTCACTCAAACGCAACTAGAAAATACCATTGCTTCTGTAAAACAAGCTCGCGATAGCGCCGACAATGCTGTAAAAATTGCTGGGTCGAATTATGACTCAATTAATGCAAAACTTAATTCTCAAAGAATTCAAGCAAAATCTCAAGTAGATAGTGCAAAATGAGGGAAGGATCTCGCAGCCGTTCAGCTCAATAATACCTCTATTATCGCACCTTTTGACGGAGTGATTACCGCGAAGAATATCGAAATCGGATCCCTCATCAATCCCGGAGCCCCGGCCTTCACGATCGGAACCGAAGACAATATAAAAGTAAAACTTGATGTTAATAGTGATAATATTACCTATTTGAAACTCGGTCAAGAAGCTCAAATATCAAAATGAAATAATGCATTTACCGGAATAATTACACTTCTTTCTCCCGCTTCTGATCCAGTAACGAAAATGTTTAAAGTGGAGGTTGGTTTTGGTAAAAAACCAATGTGAATAAATTTATGAGATTATGTAGATGTAGTTATTAATAAAGTTAATAGTACTGAAAAAATGCTATTAGTACCATTCTCTTCAATAATAAGTCTCGGACAATGAGATTATAGTATTTTTGTTGTAAAAGATTGAATAGCTAAGACTCGTCAAGTAAAAATAGGTTCACAAAATAGTACTCAGGTTCAAATTCTATCATGAGTAAAAGAATGAGAAAAAGTTGTTATTTCATGAACTCTAGATTTACAAGATTGAGATAAGATAGAAGAAGAAAAGTAACTAAGTAAAGATTAATCTGGTAAGTACAAGCTAATTTTTTTCAACCTTATCAGTCATTTCCTGAATTAAAAGGAACTTATATTTATTGAAAATAGATAATCTAAAATAACTTCCAGTATTGTCATTCCCGAGAAATCGGGAATCCAGAATAAAAAAATAATACCTTATTAAAATCAATTGAAGAATACATTAATCCTAGATTTCCATTTTCAAGGGAATGACAGAAATGTTAGTAATATAAAAAATACTTGTAGCGAAAGAAAAGGTAAAAAAATAACTAAATTATATATTTTAAAATTTTTTAACTAATTATTATGTCAGAAAATAATCACAAAATTAAATCAAAATATCTTGATCAATTAAAATTCGATCCTAAATTAAATGATAGCTGGTCTAATTTCTTTTTAACAAGAACAAGATTCATTATTCTTCTTGTTGTAATAATAGTCATAGCTTGATTATTATCCGCAAGAACTCTGCCTCTTGAGTCTAATCCAGAAGTAAAAATATGAATTGGTACAGTTGTAACAATGCTTCCTTGAGCTAGTCCAGAAATCGTAGAAGACCTAGTTACCAAAAAATTAGAAAAACAAATCAACAAAATCAAATGAATCGATACAATGACATCCACTTCAAAAAACAGTGTATCGATGATTATAGTACAATTCACATCTAATAAAGATATTCCAACTGCAATGAGGGAATTAAAAGATAAAGCTGATCTAGCAAAAAATGATTTACCAGCAGATGCAAAAGATCCAGTTGTAACTGAAATCTCACTTGATGATTCACCAATTTGGACTTTTACTATATCAGGTAAATATAATTGATTCGAGCTTTATGATTACGCTAAAAAAATTAGAGATGAACTAGAAAAAAATCCATTAGTATCAGAAGCAAGATTATCAGGTTGAGACCAGGTAGAATTCAGAGTTGAATATGATCCAAAAAAATTAGATGAACTTAATTTGACTGCTGGGGCAGTTAATTCTGCAATTGCTTGACTCAATTTTACTATTCCAATTTGAGATTTGAGCGTAGGTAAATATAAACATACCGTAACTCTTGATGAAAGATTCTTTGATATACAATCTCTGAAAAACTTGGTGATTTCAAAAACATGAAATAGTTGAATTATATACCTTAAAGATGTTGCAAATATTATTGAAGCACCTAAAAAAAGAACAACTCTATCAAGATTATCATACAAATGAACAGACTGAAAACTTACAGAACCCTCTAATGCTGTAACCCTTTGAATAGTGAAAAAAAGTGGTTGATCAATAGTTAATCTTATTGATGAATGAGTGGCCAAACTTGAAGAAATGCAAAGTCTTGGAAATATCCCAAAAGACCTAAAAATTACTACAATACTTGATAATTCAGAAAGAATTAAACTTGATCTAGAACATCTTGTAAGAGACTGACTTATAACTGTACTTCTAGTATTTTTAAGTCTATTTGCAATTATATGAATAAAAGAAGCTCTTGTAGCATGAATCTCTGCTCCACTAGTATTTCTTATGACTTTTACAGTAATGGCACTATTTGGACAGACACTCAATTTTTTGACAATGTTTGCTTTGATATTGTCACTTTGACTATTAGTAGACGATGCTATAGTTGTAATATCTGCAATTAATCAATACAAATGAACCGGCAAATTCACAACAAGAGAATCTGCGCTTCTTGTACTTCGTGATTATAGGAATGTTTTGATATCAACTACTCTTACTGTAGTATATATATTCTCTGCAATGCTATTTATGACATGAATAATGGGTAAATTCTTATTCTCAATTCCATTTATAATAACTGTAACTCTTCTTTCGTCTCTTGTAGTAGCGCTTACAATTAATCCAGCTCTAGCAGTAGCATTTGATAGGGTTGCTTTAAAAAAATGAGAAAAAGAATCAAGATTATCAAAATTCATGGGTTCTTGATTTATCAAACTTACAAAAATTGAAAAATTTTATGAAAATATAATTGAATATATTCTTAAGAAAAGAAAAAGAGCAATAACATTTTTATTTTGAATATTATTTTTGTTTTTCCTTTCATTATCTCTTCCTGCACTATGAATATTAAAAAGTGATTTCTTCCCAAAAACTGATGCTGATACTTTTGCAATTAATTTTGAAGCTGAACCAGGAACAAGATTAGACATAACAGCTGAACTTGTTAAACCTGTAGAAACTTTATTATTAAAAGAAAAAGAAGTAACTAGTTTTGCTACTACAATCTGATCTTCTGCTTGATGATCAAAACTATGATGAAGTTCTTCATGAGATAACTACGCGTCAGTCACAATCAATCTTATAAAAAAAGAATATTGAAGAAAAGAAACTTCAATAAATATGGCTGATAGACTAAGAAAAGAATTCGAAAAAATAAATTGAATAAAAATTACAATTGCCGAAGCAGCTTCTTGACCAGCTACATGAGCTGACTTTGAAATAAAAATATATTGAGAAAACTTTAATATTATGCAAAAAATTGCAGATGATTATAAAAAAGTATTGTCAAAGGTTCCTTGAGCAATAAATATAGAATCTTCAAGAAAACCAGTTCCACTTGAATTCAGATTCAGTTTTGACTCCAAAAAACTTGCATTGTATGATTTATCACTCGCTCAAGTATGATTATTCATAAGGAATGTAGTTGATGGAACAGAAGCAACCAAAATCCTTAAATGAACAGATGAAATTATTGTAAGAACTATTTATAATAATGAAAGCTCCAATAATCTAGATAAAATCAAAGATTTAAAAATCAAAAATCAAAAATGAGTTGACGTTTTTCTTCGTGATATATTAGAAAACAAACTAAGTCCTTCTACTAATTCTATAACAAGAATAGGTCAAAAAAGAGTTATTTCTGTAACAGCTTCTGCCTGAAAAACTACAACTTGAAAAAATATATTAGCTGAATTCAATAAAAAAACTGCTAGCTATAAAATGCCAGTCTGATATGAGGGAATTGTATGATGATCAAATGAAGAAAGTGCAAAATCCGTAACAAGTCTAATGACTTCAATGATTTTTGGAATATTCTTTATAATAATAACACTTGTTATATTATTTGACTCTTATAAACAATCTATTCTGGTTCTAACTACAATTCCGCTTTCGCTTATTTGAGTATTTGTCTGACTTGTTTTATTTGGTCAGCCATTATCTTTTCCTGGTCTTATATGACTTGTAGCATTGTTCTGAATAGTTGTGCGTAATTGAATTATCTTATTTGATAAAATAAACGCTAATATAAAAGAGAATATCGAATTCAAAGAAAGTATAATTGACGCTGTAAAAACTCGTTTAGAACCAGTATTTCTGACTTCAATATGTACGGTATTATGAATGATTCCACTTACTCTATCCAATCCAACTTGGACTTCTCTAGGTTTATCAATAATATTCGGTCTAACGGTTTCAACATTCTTCACGCTCATAGTCTTGCCAACTTTATATTATGTTTTTATCAAAGAAAAAAAACCTATATGAATCTAAATATCATCTTCTAAACAGATATTTTGAAGATGTTCATCGTGCCAGTGTGTTATAAGCTCATAGTGAGGAAATAGTTAAACTATCTTTTTATTATCTCTTAAATCATATGCTGTAGCTGTTGCGGCAGCATATAGTGTTTTATGAGCAACTCATTTATCACGAGTATTATCTCAATTATATCTAGATAAAACATAAAAATTTGTTCTTAGCTCAATATTACTTTTATCTTCTAATTTTTTTTGTAGATTTTTTAAGGCCATTTTTGCATGATCTTCGCCTTCTAAATTTATTCCCTTTTCTTTTAATAAAAATTTAAATCTATTAACTGCTTTTTCACTATTTATTACTCAATCTAATTTCTTTATTTCTGAATCTATTTTCTCATCTGTAGCTTCATTTTTTAATGAATCTAAATATATATTTCAAATTAATAAATTAATTTCAGGCTCTTTTCTATTTTTTCATAAAAAATTTATTGTTTTATTTAAAGATGATTTTATTTTATTTTTATCTAAATTTGGATTGTTTAAATCACTTTTTAGTTTAGATAAATGTGTTTTAATATCTAGGCTTTTATTTGAATTTTTATTTGAATTTTTTATTTGTGAAATTACTTTATCTGGAATATTTTTAAAAAAATCAATATACAGTTCTCATCTTCATTTTCCCCCAATTTTCATATCATCAAATGGATCACTCGTGAGTTGCATAAAAGAATCTGCTCAAGTTGGAGATTTTGCCTTTTCATCAAATCCAGACTCTCTTTCAATTACACTTACAGACAGGTTTTTATCCATTTTTAACCAATCACAAATTTGCACATTAAACTTTTCATATTTATTTTGAAAATTTTCTCTATCTTCATTTAATTTTTTAAATTTTTCATCTGTTGTATCCTGAATTGTAATTTTCAATCATGCTATTTTTTCTCTAGTAAGTGCTCTATTAAATAAAATTTGGATTTTTTTTTCTTTTTCGCTTCTCTCTTTAGCCTCATTTATTTCTTTTGAAGATAATTTTATATGGTCAGGAATAATTATCCTAACATTGGGATTTTTTGATTCTATAAAGGATTTAGATTGTGTTTCTGCCATAAAATTATTTATTATTTTAAATATCTTATCATATATTTTAAATAATTGCAAAAATAAAATTTATATGATACAATTAAATTGTTATTTTTAATTAATTTAAAAAATGAGCATCAATAAAAGTGAATTGATTGGAAAATT
>JBAZVA010000056.1:6774-7779 GCA_041661165.1 Candidatus Woesearchaeota archaeon
TTCTCTTCTTGAAAATATGATTAAAACTCAAATTCCAGATATTCATATCACGTCTAGTAGTGTTCCACTTATCAGAAAACACGATTGAGATATTGAATATATCGAGGAATTTTGAGAATTAAGCAAAAATGATGTGGGTGAAATTATCAAAGAAATGGCTTGATGAGAAGGATTTGAATATTTTTTACAAAATTTAGAAAAAGACTTTTCATACACTTTTGGGGAAGCAAAATTCAGAGTAAATATATACAATGATGCCAGATGATATTCTATTGCGATAAGATATATTCCCATTGAAATACCATCTCTTGAGACTTTAAATGTATCAAAAGAAGTGAAAAATCTTCTTCACAAATGAAAATGATTAATTTTGATGACTGGTCCAACAGGAAGTTGAAAATCTACAACTTTGGCTTCTATGATAGATTATATCAATAAAAATTTTAAAAAACATATTATTACAATTGAAGACCCAATAGAATTTAATTTAAAAAATAATAAATGTCTTATTAATCAAAGAGAAATTGGAACTCACTCAGAATCATTTGGTAGAGCTATAAAATCAGCTCTTCGTGAGGATCCAGATGTTATAATGGTTTGAGAAATGAGGGACCCCGAAACAATTTCTGCTGCGCTTACTTTAGCTGAGACTGGACATTTAGTTCTTTCAACTCTTCATACAAATGATACAGTTCAAAGTATAGATCGTATTATTGATTCTTTTCCGGCTTGATCTCAAAACCAAATTAGAACACAACTTGCTATGAGTCTTATTTGAATTGTAAGTCAAATTTTACTACCAAAAAAGGATGCAACTACTAGAGTTGTTGCAAGAGAAATTTTAATAAATAATGATGCCGTGAGAAGTCTTATAATTTCAGGAAATATTCACCAAATTTACTCTATTATTGAGCTTTCTGGAAGTGAGGGAATGATTTTGATGGATAAATATTTAGAAATGTTATTTATGAAATGATTTATTACAAAAGAAATATTTAATTCAAG
>JBAZVA010000057.1:0-7762 GCA_041661165.1 Candidatus Woesearchaeota archaeon
GATAATAATTTACACCTATGTAATTTAATTCTTTCCAAAAAGGAACCACTCTATAATCTATACTAGAATATATTAATTTTCCAGGATATTCTTTTTTTATTTCCCGAATAATTTTCCCCCATTCAGATCTTTTGACAGTTCCTTCTAATTCTGTACCAATACACAACATTTCTAAATCTTGTTCTTTTGCAATTTTTGCATATTGCAATATGAATTTTTCATAATTATCAAACCATTTTTTCCAATCTGCCTCAGTTTTGAATTTGATTCTTTCTCTTGCAGTTCCATCCGCGATATTTACATGCGGCTTTAACATTATTGTTATATTTTTATTTTTTGCATCTTGTATTGCAATATAAAGATCATTTATTTTTTTTGGTTCAACAGGTTTAATTTCATAAGAATTTGTATCTTTTACATATTGTGAAAGTACTATTGCAATAGAATTGAATTTTGTTTGAACAAGTTCATTCATGTCTGATTGTATATTTGCAGAACTTTTCTGAGGATTTTGTTCTCTGTGATAGTATATATAATTCGCACCACTATAATTTGGACCTTTTATTTCAGAACCTAAAAGTAGTCCCACGAGAACAGATAATGCGATTCCTCTTGTTTTCTTAAATACGTAGCTCATAATGTCAAACTTTTTACCGGATTTGAATTTCCTTATTTTTATTTTATAAACTTATCTTTTTTAGTTGTTATTTTAAAAATAAAATTAAAAATAAAAAGGATACAAAAATTCAACAAATTCAACATATTATATCCTCTTATATAACAAAAAAACCATAGAACAGCCTTTCTTTTCAAAACATTTAAATACTAGCAAACCCTATAAAATATTAACAAATTTCAATTGTTGGGGGCTAATAATATGGGAGACAGTTTTGTAATTCAAAGTAAAGTAAAAGAATTTATTTCTTCAAAGAACTATAATTGCGCAGGGGACCTTGCAGAAAATCTATCACTAAAGGTAGAAGGACTTCTAAAAGATGCAATTGCTAGAGCAGAAGCAAATAATAGAAAAACAGTTATGTCTAAGGATTTATAATCTCCTTAGAATTCTTTTTTATTTTTTCTCTTTCGCTTCTGCGGTTGTCTTTACCGGCAAACAGAACAGTATGCAGTAATTAAGTCTATTCTTTAGAATAAGTAATTATGTTGGTACAATTATTTGCGCAATACAATCAAAGCCGGTAAAAGACTTTGTTCAGTAAGCAAAGTTTTATAAATCGTTCTTGAATTTTTACAACTATTAAAACTTGGAAATGTAGGGAATATCCAACCCCTGAATCCTGTTTTTTAAGAAAACTAAAGAGAAGTTTGCAAAATAGGCAAACTTTCTAAGAAGAACTTTGAATAAAGTTCTCTATAAATGGTGAATAAAAATGGCAAATATGTACCAATATGTAAGAGAAGCCTGGAAACAACCTAAGGAAAATCTAGGTCAAGAATATAAGAACAGGTTAATCGAATGGAGACAAGAGAATACAGTAACAAGAATAGAAAAACCAACACGAATTGATAGAGCTCGTTCTCTTGGTTACAAAGCAAAACAAGGTTATGTAATGCTTCGTGTAAGAGTTGACCGTGGTGGAAGAAAAAGACCTAAAACTGCTGGTGGTAGAAGACCTACTACAAATTCTAGAAGATTAGATCTTGCTATGAGTTATCAATGGGTTTGTGAAGTTCGTGCACAAAAATCATACGAAACTTTAGAAGTTCTAAACAGTTATTACGTAGGCCATGATGGAATGTGTTATTGGTATGAAGTAATAATGATAGATCCACAGAATCCTTCAATTAAAGCTGATGATAGAATTAACTGGATTTGTGAATCGCCTAATAGAGGAAGAGTATTTAGAGGATTAACAAGTGCAGGTAAAGAAGCAAGAGGATTACGTCACAGAGGAAAAGGTGCAGAACATATGCGACCATCAAAGAATGCATATAATAAAAGAAAAGTTGCACACCAAAGAAAGATGAAACCTCTTGGCATGAAAAAGATGTAATTTTTTTATTTAATTTTTATTTTTTTGTTTTATCTTTTTGAATTTTAATTTATTCTAAGAAATTCAGAAAATTATTTTTTTATTTTTCCTAAGCAATTCTCTTAAATAATTTCTCAAGTTCTAAAGAAGATAAATTAATCTGTGCTGGTCTTCCGTGTGGACAAGTGTAAGGTAATTTGCATTTCTTGTATTCTCTAATTAATTCAACCATTTCTGATTTTGTTAAAACGTCTCCTGCTTTAATTGACGCACGACACGCCATAGTTGCTGCAATGTTGTGTTTTAAATCTTCCATAGTTTTGTTTTTTGCAGATTCGAATGTGTTAATTATATCATACAAAATTTTCGCATCGTGCTGACGCATAAACATTAAAGGAATTTCTCGAACAATGATTGTGTTTGTTCCAAATAATTCTACTAAAAAACCCATTGCGTTAATGTCGTATAATCTTTCTTCAACTAATCTCATTTCTTTCGGATTCAATTCTAATATTTTTGGTTCAAGCAAAGTTTGTTTCTTAATATTGTCTGCCTGAGAAATAAATTTCTCATAATTTATTCTTTCCTGTGTTGCATGCTGGTCATAAATAGTTATTCCTTCTTTTGTTTCACAGAAAATAAACGTTTTATGAATTTGCCCTATTACAAAAAAATCATCTATTTCTTCTTCCGTATGAGTTTCATTTTTGTCATCATTATTTTTCGTAACATTACTATTATCACTACTTTTATTTACGTCGCTTTGAGAAATTGCCAATTCTTTTTGCAAAAATCCGCTGTATCTTGAATCAGATTCTCTTATTGCATTTATATTTTTTATTTCTTCTTTTGGAACACCAAGTTTCGTTTGCGATTCAGAATAAATATTTGCAGTTAAATTATTATTAGATAAAGTATTCTTAATCGCATTAAACACAATATTGTAAACTTTACTAGCATTCTCAAAACGAACTTCTTTTTTTGTTGGATGAACATTCACATCAACTTCTTTTGGGTCAATTTGAATATTCAAAACAACGATTGGTTGTCTTTCTAAAAATAATAATGTATGATACGCATCATAAATCGCATCAGCTATTACCTTATTCTCGATAGGTCTTTTATTTATGTAAATAAATTGATTTGATTTATCTGCTCTCGATAATTCTGGTTTTGAAATAAATCCTGACACGAATTCATCATTAACAGAAATCATGTCACGAATAATATTAACACCAAGAATTTCTGTTATTGCGTTTTTTAATCCGTTTCCTTGAGTGTTAAGTAATGTTTCATTATTATTTTTCACACTAAACGAAATATTTTCATTAACCAAAGCAATTTTTGTAATTATTGACATGATATATCTAAGTTCTACATTATCGTCTTTTAAAAATTTTAATCTGACAGGTAATTTTGAAAATAAATTTTTAACAGTTATTGTAGTTCCGACATTTGATGCAGAAGTTTTTTGTTCAACTTCGTTTCCAAAACTATAATTTATCAAATATCCTGCGACATCATTTTTTGTTTTCGTAACAATAGAAGTTTCAGAAACTGCTGATACGCTCGCAAGTGCCTCTCCTCTAAAACCCATTGTTCTTATTTCAAACAAATCTTTGAGTGAAGAAATTTTAGAAGTTGCATGTCTTACACACGCAAGTTTTACATCTTCTTTAGTCATTCCGCTTCCATTATCAGTAATTTTGATGAATTTCTTTCCTGAATTTTCAAGTTCAATAGAAATTTGTGTTGCACCTGCATCAATTGAGTTTTCGATTAGCTCTTTTACAATACTTGCGGGTCTTTCTATAACTTCACCAGCAGCAATTTTCGTAATCAGTGCATCATCTAATATTTTTATTGCCATTTTCCCCAATTATTACTCTGAAATTACACTTTATATTTTTTGCCATGTTTGTGATACACTTTAAGTCTTTTTACCAGCCTTTACATGTGATGCGAATAATTGTTTTAATTAGAAGCAACTATTGGAACTACACTTCTATCATGCATACGAGTCTGCTTGCTGGTAAAAGACTCGTCATGCAAAGTCGTTTAAAGGACATCAAAAACAGACAAACATCACACCCAAAAGCTTTTTAAACCAAACAAAATTTTATCTCATTAGGATTTTTTATTTTAAAAGATACAAATCCGATTTTTTTAATTTAGCGGGTGAAATATAAAATGATAGAACCATTAAGACCAATTGACGCATTAAACAATGCAAGAAATAAAAGAATACTTGTTCAACTAAAAAATAAAGTGAAGAAGACAATAAAGAACGCAGATGGCACTATGGAACACGTAGAGCAAAGAGTAGAACTTGTAGGAACTCTAAGAGCGTTTGACATTCATATCAACATATCGCTTGAAGATACGGAAGAAAGAGTAAATGGCGAAGTTATAAGAAAACTTGGAAACGTATTTGTTCGTGGCGATGCTATTGTTTTTGTTTCTCCTCAGTAAATGGTGAATTAACATGACTAAAGGCACACCATCATTTGGACGAAAATCTGGAAAGCAGAATCATATACACTGTAGAAGATGCGGTTCAAGATCGTATCACAAAAAGAAAAGAGTTTGTTCTGCATGTGGTTATGGAAAATCAGCTAGAATAAAAAAACCAGGAACAGTTCCAAAGAAAAGCAAGGTATAAATTTTAATTTTTTTATCTTTTTATTTTAATAAATATCAGGACAAAGTCCTTTATTTTTAATTTTACATCGCGCACATTTATGTTTGCGAGGGGATGCCAGAGCGGTCAAATGGGCTGGATTTAGGAGTGCGAAAACGAATCGTTTTCGATTTTTTCGTGTCGCACGAAAAACTCCAGTAGCTTAGTGCTTACGAGGGTTCAAGTCCCTTTCCCCTCATTCATTTTGATTTATTTTATTTAAGTATCATCGAGCCTTGGCGAAGATGGTACAAGAGGTTGATAAGGGGCGAAGCACCTTATGTGGAAGTCAACTTTCCCCTCATTCATATTACAATTATTAAATAAAATTATTTCAATAATATAAATTAAAACACATAATGATGTTAGAATCATGGTGAAACAATGGTTTTAGAAAGAGTTCAAAAAATAATTTCAAATTGCGGTTATTGTTCTAGACGTAATGCTGAAGATTTAATTGAGTATGGTAAAGTTTCTGTAAACGGC
The DNA here is from genome assembly GCA_041661165.1 of Candidatus Woesearchaeota archaeon. Classification (GTDB taxonomy): domain Archaea; phylum Nanobdellota; class Nanobdellia; order Woesearchaeales; family JBAZVA01; genus JBAZVA01. The sequence continues at coordinate 5,161 of JBAZVA010000057.1, forward strand.
AAAATAATTCATTTGGGAGATAAAGCTGATGTTGCAAAAGATACAATAATTGTAGAAGGGCACAAATTAAAATCAGATACGAAGAAAATCTACATTATGCTTCATAAGCCAAAATATTACGTTACGACAACTAAAGATCCTTTTTGTTCAAAAACAGTTATGCAGTTAATTGATGAGAAAGAAAGAGTCTATCCTGTAGGTAGATTGGACGCTTTAACAACTGGCCTCCTTCTTTTGACAAATGACGGAGACTTTGCAAATAAAATAATGCACCCAAAATATGAAAAAGAAAAAACATATCATGTAGTTTTAGATCAACCTTTGCTAGGACAAGATAGGGATGTAATTGAAGGCGGTATAAAATTTCCAGACTTTCAAACAGGTTCATGTAAAATTGAAATGTTAGAACCTAACGAATTAAACATGACAATTCACGAAGGTCAGAATAAAGAAATCAAAAAAATATTCAAAATTGGTGGATATCACGTTGATGAACTTCATAGATTTAAGGTAGGAAAATTAGAATTGGATATTCCGGAAGGAAAATATAGGTATCTTACTAAAAAAGAAGTTGAAATGTTGCTTTCTAAATAGTTTTCTTTTAGTTCAAGTATGCTATTTTTTACCAGTACGCAGAACCTCGCAGAGGTAGCCAAGTGCAACGCGGTTATAGTATGCATATTAATGTTCCAGTTCCAATCGGAACTTTTACTTGGCACAATTATTAACACTATAATATCTAGGCTGGTAAAAAAGAATGAACAGAATTGGTATTCGTTAATGACAAGTAATCGGGATATTTCTGTCAAGTGCGACATTCGTTGCTAAACAATAAAACTCTTCTTCTTTACATTTTGAATAAAAATCACACACATTTTGGTTTGTTGTTGGATAATCTATCACAAACACAAGTTTCCCATCGTTTTTTGTTATTTTCATATAATCTAATACATAATTAACATTATCTTCGGATATTTTCTCATCATTTTGATACCAGACAGATTCCCTTCCAATACCATCAATTGCGTTTTTGAAATTTTCTTCTTCATACAATTCAGGGTTTGATTGCGATACTATAATAAAATTAGGGTATATTTCTTTAATTGCTTTTGAAAGAGTTCCAACAAATTCAACCATATCTTGTTTTGCTGTATCTCTTCCTTTGTTCTGATAATATTCAAACGCATCCACAACATCCAGATAAACACCATCATAACCTAAATCTGCGATATCCTTAATTCTTTCAATTGTTATATTCTGCCATACTACATCCCAATAGTTTACTTTGTAATTTCCTTTCCATTCTGGGTTTTCTAAATCGATAAAATCAGGATTTCTAACTTTCCAAGTTTCTTTCCAATAGTTTCTGTAATCTTCTGCTTCACCAATGCTTAAGTAAGACAAAATCTTCATATTTTCTTTTTTGCCGTTTTCAGTTTGTTTCAATACACTAATTTGAAAACTGTTTAGGTTGGAATCATCAACATCAATAATTAGAAAGTCAACATTAAGCGATTTTAAATCTTTAAAAGAAGTACTTTGCAATTGGTAATGAAACGATTTTATGTCTTTTTCTATTTTGGTTTCATCAACAGGTTTATTTGAGTTAATTGAACATCCAATCAGCAAAGTTAATATTAGAACCAATGTGGCTATCAAATAAATTGTGTGTATTTTCCCCATACGTTAAATAAAATACTACTAAATTTATAAATATCATACACGGGTTATAGAACTATCAAAAAGAGGGTTAATTTGGTTCTAAATGACAAGGTAAGACAGCAACTTGAAGGAAAAGAGGACATTTCAGGGAAACTTAAAGTTATAGAAAATACAGTAACGACTTTCGCATTTTTGAATTTTCTTAAATTTTTTGGTGGCTCAATGATTGTTTTATCACTTTTTTTTTATATTGAAATGTCTTTCGATGCCAATTTGTTTACAATTGTATTTTTAGTGATGGGTGTCTTTTTTCTAGGTAGTGCGATAGTTTGGGAAGATAACATAAATAAAAGAATAAAACACGAAGTGTACTAATTTAGTTTGTTAATGCGCGGGTTTTTCTTCACAGCATCAGGACACATCTGTAGTAATTCAATGTTTATTTCAGTTAAGTTCCTTGTTCTAGTATACTTCCAATGAATTCTAGTATACTTGCAATGAATTATTGATACTATATATAATAAGAAAATTGAATAATTTTGATTTTTTTGTGTTTTTTGATGTTTTTTCAAACTTTGAAATGTAGTCACTTTAAAATAGTGTCGTCGGTAAAATGGTTTTTTTGAAGCGTTTCAATTGGTTTCTTTATAAATCATTTCGAAACTTTTATAAACGAATTTTCATTTCTCTATCTTGTTATCAAACCCAAAAGAGCAGGTGTGAATGGAAGGCTGTTCTAATATTTTAAGGGTAGGTAAAAGGTTAACAAATAACTTTGTTTTTGGTAGGTTTCAGATTATCTGTACAACGTATGGATAATTGAGAATAAACACGGAGGTGTTTTAATGAAAGAATTAGCAAAAAACGCTATGAAAAAAATTGCAGCAATCACAATAGGAACTGCAATGCTTGGTGCAACTGTTTTTACAGCTGTAGCAAC
>JBAZVA010000058.1:0-7460 GCA_041661165.1 Candidatus Woesearchaeota archaeon
AATACAGCATGGATGTGCATAAATGGTTCATTTTTTATCAAAGAAATATTGCCGTTTAGAGAAACAATTTCATAATTTTTGCCACTAAATTTTTTTGAGAGGTATTCTTTTTTTTCTAAATCATAATATTTTAAACAAGCATTATCTGTCCCTCCAATGCCAGTAATTATTCCTGATTTGATTTTGTTATTTTTGCAAAATTTAGTAAGCAATTCGATTATTTCTTCACCTTTTTCAAGCCTAATAATATACCCATTATTGATTTTTTTAGATTTCATAAGTTTTATTCAATTATTTTTTTTGTAGTTGATTTTTTAAACTTTTCTTTTATTCTTTTATGATCTTCTTCTAAAAGTTCCTGTATTTCTTGTTTTCTAGTTAGTATTGCAAAATATGTTTGAGCCAAGGCAATTTCTTCTTTTCTTGGATCGCCATTTTGAGCGATTAAATAACAAGCGTAGCGAGAAAGATGTATATCTGAAATCATTTGACCTTGAATTTTACCATATTGATTGCGAGATTTTTGGGGTTCGCTCACATCAGCGAAATGCTCTTTTGTATTTTGACAACTATTTTTACAAGCTTTTTTGGCACGTTCTATGGCAGGTAAAAATTTACCATATTTTGTATAGCCAAGCATTTTATAGAGGTCTCTAGCACTCCAATATTCTTGCCAATATTTATTTATCTTTTTGATTTGTTCGAAAATATTATTGTTCATATATTTATTTTTTTAGATTTCATAAGTATGTTGTTGTCAAAATATTTCAGTTAACGTTTCGGTCACTAGTGTTGCGTTAAAGGACGCTTGAGTTGTTGAAAAACGAGTTACAATAAGAACAAACAAGCATTTTTATTTCAGCACGATTTCAATATAGCATAAATTCAATTAATATTAATTGAATTATTTATGCACCAAGGAAAACATATTTTCGCACAAATTATTGAATTTATACCGAGGTATATGTTTGATAAATTTGTTGAATGTTATAATGGAAATAAAAAAATTAGGAATTTAACATGTAGAGATCAGTTTCTTGCTTTAATGTTTGGTCAGTTAGCTAACTTAAGAAGTTTACGTGGGATTGTTCTTTGCCTAAATGCACATAAAAATCAACTCTATCATTTAGGATTTAAAACGAATAAATTTACTTTATCAACTTTATCGAGGGCGAATGAAAATCGTGACTGGTGTATATATAAAGATTTGACAGAAAATTTAATTCAAAAAGCAAGAGAACTTTATGTTGACGATAAAGATTTTGAGTTTGAAGGGACAGCGTATGTACTTGACTCAACAATTATAGAATTATGTTTAGTGAACTTTAAATGGGCATATTTTGAATTAGGGAAATCAGCAATTAAAATTCATACACAACTTGATTTGCGAGGTAATATTCCATCATTTTTTCTTATTACAAAGGCAAAAGTTCATGATGTAAATTTTTTAGATATTGTTAAGTTTGAAAAAGGTGCATTTTATATAATGGATAGAGGATATTTTGATTTTGAGAGGTTATATTTAATTAATCAACAAGAAGCCTATTTTGTTATTCGTGCCAAAGAAAGCCTATCCTTTGAAAGGATATATTCTAGAGAAATTGATAAAACAGCTGGGTTACGCTGTGATCAAACAATTAAGCTGAAACATTTTTATTCTAGAAAAAATTATCCTAAGAAATTAAGAAGAATAAAATATTATGATCAAGAAACAAATAAAAATTATATTTATTTAACCAATAATTTTGATTTGGATCCGAAAATAATTGCTGATTTATATAAACGAAGATGGCAGATTGAACTTTTCTTTAAATGGATAAAGCAACATCTAAAGATTGAGGTATTTTGGGGATATTCATTCAATGCGATTAAGACACAAATTTGTATTGCAATGTGTACATTTCTTACAGTTGCGATCATGAAAAAACAAATGAAAATTAAAAGAAATTTATATGAAATTTTACAAATTTTATCTGTTTCTCAATTTGAGAAAACATTGATAAACACACTGGTTTGTGAATCTGAATTGCAAACTTTTAATGAGCAAATATTGGAACAGGCATCATTATTCGATCTTTAACGCAACACTAGTGCGTTTCGGTATATCTGAAGTTGCTGAATGTTTTTTTAATGATGAAATTTTAAATTAACAAAAAATATTTAGCAACTTGGGAGAGTGTTTTTGAGGCTTTTGCTGGATCATCTGGTTTTTGGTTTGAAGAAAAAAATGCGCTTTGACAACTCACCCTACCCTCTCCCCGATCCTCGATTTCTTGAGGACTGTTGAGGACAAGCCTTGCGAAGAGAGGGTTTCTAACAATATTTTTTAATACTATTTATATTAAAAATGAATCTCCCTCTCCTCTTTTTAAAGAGAGGAGAGGGTCGGGGAGAGGTGAGTTGTTTATCAGTAAATTTATATTTATTTATCATTTCTTCAAACCATTTTCTGCTTGATTCGTAGTTGTACGATGTATACTTTTCCTTTTATTCTGCGAAGGCAGAACGGTTTTTCAATAATAAAAAGCAAATTGGATTTGATAAAATTGACAATGTGTATTAAGATACTATACTTAGTAGTAATTTTATTCTCATGGGAACACCTAACGAATCTTCAGGTCGATTAAATGAAGCAGTGAGCGCCGCTATAATTCTTGTACAGAGATTAGAAGATAAAGGTGAGGAATCAGCTGACGCTTACAGAGAACTAGCACGTTTAGAAGTAGAATTGGCGAAAATTTTTCCTCCAAATTTGATTGAAGGTCAAATAGCTAGAAAGGGTGCAGTGTTTGCGGCGCTCAAAGCTGGTGATCGAAAATTGGCTAAAGAATTGGTAGGAATATATTTGGATGAGGAGGATGTTGTTGATTCTGTTCGTATGGCAATCGAAAAAATGCTACAAGGGGATTATTGAGTAGCGAAAATCCAATTTACCTATTATTGAAAAGCAAAGGGTTTTTAGCCCTAAAAGGAAAAGTATATTTCGCACAATGTCATTGGCATATCTGAAGTTTACTTGGAGCAGAGCGAAAAATAAATTTGGGAGAAAAAGTTTTGCATTTCTTAATTTTATAAATAATAACGCAAAAATTTTGAACCAGATATACCATGTTTGACGAAGTGGCGACGGTTAGGAGCCATTTTGTCAAATTAGTTTTTATACAAAGTATTTTCGTAAAACATACCAAAACTTGTAGTTTTTACGAACTTTTTAAAATTATTATTTCTCTTCCAACTATCTGATTGTCTCGATCGTAAATTAACGTGCCTCTGTTGCTTAAAAAAAAGTATGGGTGGGTTTTTAAAAAATTGTCTGAAAATGGACAAATTAATTCAAATCCTGATTTTTCTATAATTTCTAAAAATTCTTCAAATAGAACGTAGTTTTTAGCATCTTTATATGCTGGTAAAGTAAGAACTATGGATTTAATTTTTGTTGATTTTAGTTTTTTAAAGAAATTGCTATAAAGATAAAAAAGATTTTCATGTACACTGTGAATTAAATTCGGATGTGGGAATCTTGATTGTGGTGGACCAAGATAGCCTTCTGTAACTATTACTGGATTTTCAATATTTTTTGGGATTTCAAAATTTTCTGCATTTTGTAAGCTAATTTCAGATTTTAATTCGGGATTTATTTCAAAATTTTCTCTTAACCATTTTATATTTTGTTTTGCACCTTCAAGCTGTTTTTCACTTGTATCTGAACCATACGTATTTAATCCCATTAGTAAACTTTCCATTAAAATTGTTCCAGAGCCACAGAAGGGATCGATTATTATTGAGTGGTTAGCGGTTAGCGAATAGCGGTTAGCATTTTTAATTCCTAAATTAATGAGGATTTGGGCGAGTTTTGGGGGGAGCATGCCAGTTTTGGCGTCTCTGAAAGGTTTGTCGAAGTCGCGAAATGAGTATTCATTGATTTCTTGTACTGCTATTGTTTCTGCTAAATAAAAATCATTTTGGATTTTAATTATATTTAATTCAGATCCTTTTTTTGTATTAAGTTTTTCTTTAAAAAATATTGGTATTTCTATATTTCCTTGCCCCCTATTTAGAAATCTCACACTAAAATCTTCTTTTTGTAAATCTCTTTTTATCGTTTTTAATAAAGATTCCAGAGAAATTCCAAAATTGTTTGATAGAAAATAAGCGTTAAGTCCAAAAATAATTTTTGAATTTGCTCCGTAATTTTCAATTAAATATTTTTTTATAGTTTCTATTATTTCTTCTTTTGAATTTACAATGGCAAATATTTTTAAAATTTTTGGTATTCCGCCTAGGTTTCTTAAGAATTGTTGAGCGATTTCTTTTGAATCAAATTTTTGTTCAGGTTCAATGTGTGCGAATTGAGGAAAAATGTTTTTTATTTCAGATTCTTTGAAAAAACACAAAATTTCAGCAATAGAAATTGTTGTTAGACGACCGAGTTGGAAGAGGTAATTCATGAATAGAATATGGAATACAGAATATGGAATACAGAATACGGAATACGGAATACAGAATACGGAATACAGAATACGGAATACAGAATTGGAATTAAAAAAAACATTCTGTATTCCATATTCCATATTCTACATTCTATATCCTATATTCTATTACTTCATACTATGCTTCAAATTAAAAAACAATATATTTATGTTATAATTTTAATTTTATTTTTGTATTCAACTTTTTTAGTTGGTCGTTTGGGATATATTTATGAATTGAATAGAAGTAAGCCTCCAATTTTACAAATTCCTGAAATTAATCCAAAAGTATGTAGAATTTCAATTAGTGAATTTAATAATAATAAAATTGTTGGGAAAACAAGTGAATTAGATACAAGATTTTCGTTTAAAGACAAAATATTTTTTGTAAAAGATGGAAATTTTGAGATTGTAAAATGAAATTTTGATGATAAAATGTTTAAGAAATTTTAAACTTTTAAACTTTAAATTTTTTTATGACTCCATATAAAGGAACATTAAACGAAGTACGATTAATTGGTAATTTGACTGCTGATCCTGAAGTTAGGCAGACACCAAATGGTCAAATGGTTGCAAATTTGCGTATTGCAACAAATAGAGGATACAAAGATGCAACAGGTCAATTAAAAGAAATAGCTGAATTTCATAATGTTGTTGTTTGGGCAAAATTAGCTGAAATTGCATCTAAATATTTATCAAAAGGTCGTAAAGTCTATGTAGCAGGTAGACTTCAAACTCGCAGTTGGGAGGGACAAGATGGTGTTAAGCGTTATACAACTGAAATTGTTGCTGATCATTTAATGATGCTTACTCCACCACCAAAAAACGATGCTTCCAAAGAAACTCAAGCACCTGTTGAAGAACATCAATCTGCAGATCTTCCAGATACTCAAGTAAAAGGTATAGCTGAAGATATGATTATTGAAGATTTACCATTTTAATAAAAAAAGTTGTAAAAAACCCTCTCTTGTGAAGAGAGGGCAGGGTGAGTTGTCAAAGTGCATTCTTTTTTAAAATTTTGTATTGAAAAAAAAATTGAATATCTTTAGAATTTAGTCTTATTTTTAAAAATATTTTTTTATATGGCATTAGATAATGTAGAATTAGCACCTTCACAAAATCAGTTATGGTTAAAAGAAATATTGCCAGCAACTATAAGATATATTGGTCAAGCTTCAGGAGATCCGATTGGGGAAAGATTTGTAGAAGCAACTGTGGCGAAAATTGAAGCATTGATGAAAAGTAATCCTAGATTGCAAGAATTATTTGCAGTAACATCAGATTTCAGAGCTCGATATGCGGTAGGACGAATTGTAGATGAACTTTTAGGATTAGAATCTCAAGATGGAGATAATATTGAAAAATTTGATAAAGATGTACAAGAAATTCGTGGGAAATTAAGGATATTGTTTAAGGAAATTGTTTCTGATACAGCAATACATGTTACTGAAGAATCAAAACGTGGAAAATATGCAATTCGCGGACCAATAGATGTTGAAATTCAAAAACAGCATGCTTCATGGGTTGAAACATTAAAAAATAAATTAGAAGCAAATGAAGTGGAAAATGGACAAAATATATGTGATCAGGTACACGCATTAAGAGCAGATGGTATTGAAGCTCAAAGAAATTTTTTGAAGGAATATATTACAGATCAAACTGAATTAGATAATTTAATGAGTACCTATCCTATTTTTGCTAATGTTGGGAATGCAGCTCCATATTTAAAACCTACTGAAGTATTACAAAAAGCACTTGGTAAAAAACTTATCAAGCAAGAATGTGGTTTAGATAATGAAGAAGTTATTAATCAATTAAGACTGAGATTGGGAGAAGCTGGCTTTAATAATGTCAATTGTACTAAAATTTTGGAAATTTTGGAAGAATTTCGTGATAAGTTGGGATATGGAGAAGCAACTTTGAATTTAGATGAAATAGCTGGTTATTCTGCTGTGTCTGGTATTCCTGAGCTTGCGAATAAAGTATTGGATGAAATGATTATAAAACGTAATTTAATTTCTAAGGATGAGAGAGATATTAATAGAGTTGTATTGGGTAATGGCTCTTCTGAATTGATAAGAATGATATATAAAATTTTGGTAAGCGAGGGAGATGAAGTGTGTTATGCTTATAAATCAATATATCCATTATATGCGTTTGAAGATGGAAGGCATAAAGTAAGAGAAAGAACTTTTGAAAGAGAAACTAACAATGCTATTAATGAAAATACAAGATTAGTTGTGATTTGTTCTCCAGATAATCCATCTGGGAGATCTATGAGCAAAGAATATATGGATCAATTAATCGAAGCTATCCGCACTTCAAATAATAAACAGCTCGTAGTCGTTTTTGATGAAGCATATAGAGATATGAAATTGAAGAAAGATAATACTAATTTTGATCCTGCTCTTTATTTGCATGAGCAAATGCCAGAACAGGTGTTTATAACTTTAAACAGTATTTCAAAAAGAAATGCGCTTTGTGGGTTAAGAGCTGGTTATGGTGTTGTATCAGGACCAAAGGAAAATATTAAGGAGTTAATAGCAGAATTATCTAGGGAGAGAGCTTCAAGTCTATGTTCTAACACTGTAGCTCAATTAACTTTGGCTACTGTTTTGGAAAATAATGATTTAGTTGATACTAGCGATTTGCAAAATAGGTCTCAAGCTCTTATAAATGGTTTAAGAAAAAATGGTATAGCAATTCAAGAAGAATCGGAACCAGAAGGCGGTCTTTATTTATGGTTGAATATACAAGCATTAAAAGAAGAATTGGGTTTTGTAAGTGATGAGCAGGGGACTAGCAGTGAAAAATTTGCAAGAGCTATTGTGGATGAAGCTCATGTATCTGTAGTCCCTGGAAGTGGTTTTGGTAGTGATCCAGATAATGATAATTGTATTCGTCTTATTACCTTCTTGCCTGAAGACACAAATCGTGAAATTGCAAAACGTTTTGGTGATTGGATAAAAAGAAAGAGAAAAGATAAAAGCA
>JBAZVA010000059.1:0-7383 GCA_041661165.1 Candidatus Woesearchaeota archaeon
ATACAAAGGTCGCTTCTAAAGAAAGTCATCTTATTTCTTCTTCAACAATAAAAAATAATGTAAAAATTAGTTCTGCTGCACAAAGAATTGTGCAAAAAGTTCTCGATAGAACAAAAAAACTTGAGAAAGAAGATAAAGGAATTGAGGCTCAGTTAAAACAAGTACTTTTAAATCAAAAATTAATGCTTGAAAAAGAAAAAGAAGAGATAATAAATCAGAAAAAAATGCTTTTTGAAGAAGATATTTTGCTAAAAGAAGGTGTTAAAGAGATTAAAGACGATGAAGAAATAGTGAATTTCGAAAAAAAACAGGCAGAAGAATTAAAAAAATTAGAAGAGCTTGAGAAAGAAATAGAAAAACACATTGAGCCACATCCGTTATTAAAGGTTGGTTTTCATGATGTTATTAGAGGGTCACTTGGTGCTTTAGCAGGTGTTGTAATTCATTATACTTTTGTTTATGGTGTAAAGGTTGCTGAACAATTAACGATATTTAGAGCAAGTATGTTGTTTGTTTTATGTTTTCTTGTTGGATTTGTATTTTTGTATGTAACTGGATTTAGAAAAGTTCATGATAGAAAGGTTATGTTTTTTATGCCTGTGCGACTTGTTATATTATATTTAGTATCGCTTGCGATGTCTATAATTGTTTTGTGGTTCTTTTTCCCGAATTTTGGATATAATTATACAGAGAGTTACAAGCAAGTTGCGTCTGTGATGCTTCCTGCACTAATTGGTGCATGTACTGCTGACTTAATTGGTAAAGAATAATTTATTTATTTTTTATTTTAATTTTTATTTCTTTTATTATTATTTTTGTCATTTGTCTCGTTTTTTTGATGTTCTTTGTGATTTCAAAAAAAGATAAGTTTATAAATTATAATATACGTATTAGTATATTAAGGTATGAGATGAATATATTAAAAAAATTAGGTGGTTACTTTGGAAGAAATCAAAGGCCATTTTCAAAGAGTCTGCTTGTTTATAGGGATAGGTTTCAAAGTTCTTCAAATCAATTAAAGATTTTTTTAAAACAATGTCGTCAGATTGAAAAGGAATATGTTTCTAATAAAAAAGAATTATTAGATTATTTGAGTTCTAAGTTGGATGAAACAAAGGATTGGTATATGAAACGTTTTGATGTAAGAGAAGATATTGATAATCTTGTAAATTTTATTAATCCTCATATGGAATTTGGTGGTGCATTTAATGATAAAAAATTGATTTCAGATATGCTTTCTTTTTCAAAACAGATAAAAGAGTTTTATAATTCTGTTGTTTGGTCAAGAAAAAGTGTCGATGAGTTAGAAAATATTCAAGTAGGGTTTGCTAATTTTGTTAAGCGTTTGAATGACGAAGTTTCTTATCAGAATTATAAGTTAGCAAAAATTGATAAGTTGAAAAAATTAACTATATTTGTTGAAAATACTGTTAATTATCTTAGAAAGTTTCAAGACGATTCTTCAGTTAAGAATAATTCTGAGTCTATATCAAAGGAACTTATTGAAAAATTGAATATTATTCATACTTATTCTGATTCTCAACTTCAAAAAAAATCAGAGTTGGATATTATTGGTGCTGGAATTCTTTCTAACGAAAAACATAATATGGATAAAATTGAAAAATATAAACTTATTCTTGAAAATTATCGTTGTATAGTTGAAGAAGAAATTCGTAAATTGGAAGAAGAGCTTAATTTTTAAATATTTTGTCAAATTTCTCAATTATTCTTTTTTCATATCCAAAAACAGTTTCTCCTTCATGTCTTTCATCATTGGAATTGTCCATTAACTCTTTTACTAATTTTTCTACATCGAAATCTTCAATTTTTATTTGAGGGGTATTGTTCTTAATTATTTCTTCTTCTATATTTTCTTTCGAATCTGTTTTTACTTCTTTGAATTCTTTCGAAATTAGTTTTGTTGTGTTTCTTAGAACGTAATGTGAATTTTTTTGTTCTAGCGATTCTGTAATATGTCTGAAATTGATGTCTGTTGATTTTCCGTTTTGTAATTCTCCTTCGACTCTTATTAGAATTATCTTTCTATTTACATCTTTTGATTTGAAAAATTCTTCTATGTCTTCTTCGACTTCTTTTGGTGTTTTGTTGTCTGCATCTATTTTTACGCTAATTACATCAAAAACAGTTATTTTATGATATGTTAATTGTCCTGTGATGTTTTCTTTATTGTTTTCATTTGTGTGTGTTTCTACTTTGTTTGTATGATTATTGTTTTTTTCGTTATTTATTGTTTGTGCATTTGTTGTTTTTGCATTGATTGTATTTGTGTCAATTATGTAAAATCCTCCGTGTTGTAACTCTTCAAGCTCTTTGAAATTTGCAGGAAATGTTGGACCGGGATAAACTATATTGGCATTACCGTATTTTGCCTCTTTTACTATGTGAACGTGTCCGCCTGCGTAATAATTAAAGCCTTTTGGCAAGATAGAAATAGGATTCGATTCTACATTTTGCATATCTTTTGGTTTTAATTCAGTGATTGTTGTGTGAAACATAAAAATTTTATAACCTTCTTCTTTCTCTAAATTAGAATAATCTATATCTTTGTAATATTCTGATTCAAGTCCGCCTTTTTTCCCAAGCATTCCTGTGATTTTTGCTCCTGTTTTTTTATCAATTGAAAAAGTAAGTTGTAGTTTGTTATCGCTTGTCATTTGTCCTTTCACGACGTTTATTAATAGACCTGCACTTTCTAGTACGTCTAGCATTGTTTTTCCTGTTGGTGAGAAATCATGTGAGCCTGGAACTAAATAGCAACTAATATTGTTGTCTTGTAATTCTTTTAATTTTTCTGTGACTACTTTTAGACTATTTATCTCAGGAAGTGCTGTGTTAAATAAATCTCCTGCGATTAGAATAAAATCAACTTTTTCTTTTATACAAGTGTCAATTGCTTTTGAGAATGCGATTGTTGAAAGATTGCTCATTTCAGGCTCTCTAAATGAGCCGATATGTACATCCCCTAAGTGTGCGTATTTCATTACTTAATATCCCCAAGTTATAAATTATGATAAAATTGTTTTATTTTATTGCTTTATATTGATTGTGATGTTCTTTTTGATGTTTTTATTTCATTTTTATCGTGAGGCTCTGTCCGAAGTTGTTAGCAGCAAGCAAAATTAAATGAATTTTCATATAATTAATTATTTGGCAAACTAATTGGTACCAACATGTACTTATAGATTTTGGAACGGCTTTTACTCCTAAAAATATTCCTAAAGAATTGTACTATTCTATTTGCGGTACTCCTGAATTTTTAGCTCCGGAAAAATTAAATTTGAATCCTGAAAAAGGAAAAGAATCAGATGTTTATGCTTTAGGAGTTACCATGTATAAAATGATTTCTGGAATGGTTACTTTTAGTCATTTGTATGGTAATTTAAAACAACAAATATTATTTGATAAGCCATTTCCTATTAAATCAGGAATGACCTCTTTAGATGATGTTATTATGAACAGCCTTTCAAAAAATCCTGACGATCGTCCTACTGTTCAAGATGTAAATTCTGTTTTTTCTAATTGATGATTTTTTAGATATCTAATTCGAAATATACATATTCTTTTAATAATTGTGCATAATTTTTACATTTTGAAACATTAAGATTTGGAATTCTATTTTGTATGTATTTTAAAAGAGATTGGAATTTCTTTAATTTAGTTTGATCGTTATTTTCACAATTAAAACTCATTGAGATTATTTCTGTCAATTTTTCGAATCTTTCTTTTTTCTTTTCAAGTTCTTGTTTTATTCTGGTTTTTTCATCTTCTACTATTTCTTCAACGTCTCTTTTACTTAATTCATTAATTTTAGTATATATTGTTTTATCTGTTAATTCTTCATCTGTTAATATTCTGTGGGGGGATTGACAATAATTTCTGTATTTGCATTGTTCTAGGTTTTCTATCATGAATAGAGAATCAAAATCAATACTTCTTAAAAAATATGTGTGATTTTGTTCTTTTTTTGTTCTAAATTCATTTCTTATGACTAAATTATTTCCTCTGTGGTTATCTCCAAGAAAAAGTAATTTTGTTTTTAGGTCGTGTCTGATTAATGCATCAACAAAAGATTTTTCTTCTAACATTTTATTTAGTTCATCTTTTGAAAATTCAAGTAATGAATTTCCATCTATTGCATTTTCTACAATGCTTTTATCATTAAAGATAAATTGATATGATTGGTCTGCGTATAGATTTTCTAATTCTAATCCGAATATTCTTGCTTTTGAGTATGTTTTTATAAAAATTCTTTTTTCTAAATTGTTAATTCTATATGTTATTGAGATTGGTTGAGTTTTTGCGTTATTGTATATTTCAACGTCTGTAATTGTGATGTTATCTGAAGGTTGTAAATGAATCCCGTATAATGACGTAGAAACTTTTCTTAGCAATTTTTGTAATTCTGTGTTTGTTGAATTGAATTCACATGGAATACTACAAATATTTCCATCTCTGTTTAATGATATTGATATTGGGGTTATTTGTTTTGCAATTGTATCATAGGGTACTAAGTGATGTAATCTGTTATTTTCTGTAAAATATTCAACGATTTCTGAAAATAAATCTTCTTTCATAAATAATATATTATTGTTTCATCGTTTATAAAATTATTCATTTTAGCTACTTTGTAATGATGACATATTTTCTAAAAGAATATAAAATGAAAGCTATTTAGAAGAGTTATGCAGATAGGAACATTTACTCCAAAGAATCCAGTATTTTTAGCGCCAATGCTTGGTGTTAATTGTCAAGCGTTTATTGAACTTTGTGTAAGTTATGGTGCAGGACTTGTTTATACTCAATTTATTGACTCTGACGATTATGATTTATTCAAAATTTCTCATTTGTTTGATATTCATCCAATAGCAGTTCAAATAATTGGTTCGAAAAAAGATAATTTATTGAGACTTATGAAAGAGCTTGACGGTAAAGTTGATGTTATTGATGTGAATTTAGGTTGTCCTTTGCCTCAGCAGCTTGCAAAAAAGTCAGGTGCTTTTTTTATGAAACATCCTGAATTTATTGAAAAAATTTTTGCAGATATAATTCCACAAATTAAAACTCCTGTAACTGCGAAAATTAGAAGTGGGTGGGACGAAGAATCAATAAACGCTCCTGAAGTTTGTAAAATTTTAGAAAAATGTGGTTTTGCTGCGATTTCTGTACATGCAAGAACAAAAAAACAAGTTTATACTGGGCAAAATGATTGGGAATTAATTAAAAAATGTAAAGAAGCAGTAAAAATTCCAATTATTGGAAGCGGTGACATAACAAAACCAGGTCATGCGAAATCTTTTATTGAGCGAGGATATTGTGATGCTGTTATGATTGGCAGGGAAGCACAAAAAAATCCGTATATTATAAAACAATGTTCAACTTTAATGGAATCAAATAGAAATTTGATTGATAAATCTAAAAAAGAGCAATTCTTTGATTTTTACAAACTTTATTCAAAGCACGAGATGAAATTAAATCAGTTAAAAGATCATGCGATATGGTTTAGTACCGGCCTTAAGAATGCGACTGATATGAAACAGAAAATTTTGTTTGCGAAGTCTTGCGAAGAAATTGCTGAGATCTTTAGAAGTATTTTGTGAATGTGGGTAATAAGTGTTCGTTTCACCGGCAACTATTATTAATGATGCTAAATAAGTATTTATACACCGTTACCTAGAAAGATTGAAAATATGTAGTAAACGCAAGAGAGCCAGTACGAACACTTATTACTCATTTGTGAGTGTTAGTTTTATAAATTTGCTTTGTGATTAAATCTTATGTATTTGTGTTTTAGTGTGGAAATATGGCAAAAGAAGGACCAAAGAAAGATAATTTGACTATCGATGGCGCAAGAGAAATTCTTGGACTTGGCAAACCTACTCTTATGAATATGACTAAAATTCTAGAAATAGGGGGATATAATATTAATTATTCTTTAATAAATTCCAAATTTGTGAATCTTTCAAATGCAAGAAAATTATCTATTGCTGCTCAAATTTTAGTTGCAAAATATGATCAAGAAGAAATTGTTAAAAATGAAAGATTAATGAATATGTATATTAAAGAATTAGTTTCTTTATTAAATCAAACAAGAGATTTTATAGATAGATTTGAAACTGAAAGACATGTTTATGATTCAAATATGCTTGCTCCTATACATTCGCTTTTTTCTAAAATTGATGCTATATATTTAGAGTCAATAAAATGTAAAAAATTAGTTACAGATTCTCATTTGAGAAAAAGACTTGATTCTATTCATGATATTATTGAGCATTATAAAGTTTTATGTGATATGTATGAACAAGAACGTGGTGGATTATCTAACGGAAGCTAATACTATCTCAAATTTAAATCCAAATACTGATGTTGTTTTTAATATTAGGATTTTAAAATTATTTTTTATTAATATTTCTTCTACGTTTATTGGTTTGCAATCTTGAAATTTTGGAATTAATTTGTGTTCTAATTCTAATATTTTTGTGAAAATATTTCTTTTTTTAGTTGTGTATTCTGTTATTACGATTTTTCCATCTTTTTTTAGTACTCTTTTAATTTCTGAAAAAACTTTTTTGTAATATTCTGTATTTATCATTCCTAAAGTTACTGAGAAGTTTATCTTGTCAAAAGTATTGTTTTTGTATGGGAGTTTTGTAGTTATGTCGCAAAGTTTTAATTCTACGTTGATGTTTTTATTTCTTTTTTTGCAAACAGTAAGCATTTTGTCTGAAAAATCGCAGCCGTATAGTTTTTTTGTTTTTTTAGATGCATATTTTAGAACTTTTCCAGTTCCGCACGCTAAATCTAAGAAATAATCTTCTTTTTTTAAATTGAGCATATCAATTGCGTTGTTAATTGTGTTTCTTTCGAAAATTCCAGAAACATAGTCGAAGAAGTTTCCTACTTTGTTGTATTTTTCTTTCTGATTAACTGATTTTGTAATCATTTGTGTTTATCCGTTTTGACTTTTTAATTCTGATTGTATTTTTTTAAGATATCTTTATTCCGCCGTATTTTTTACTTGGGCCTTCTGATTTTTCTAATTCGTCTAATTGTTCTTTTACAACGTCATCAAAGAATGGGATTTTTATCGGAATTGCGAATTTTCCGAAATTTGATGATATTATTGCTTCTCCTTTGTTTAATGACGCAATTGCTCTTTGGTCGTCACTCAAATCTTGTGATGCGGATTCTATGACTGCTTGTCTTTCAGGTGCCATTTCTAATCCCAAAATTATTTTTGTGTTCATATTTGCTAAAATTTCTCTAGGAATTAATGAAGGTAATTGTGTTATTGCGATAAGTCCGATTCCAAATTTTCTTCCTTCTCTTGCAATTGTTCCAAATATGTTTGATCCTTGTGCCAAA
>JBAZVA010000060.1:0-7349 GCA_041661165.1 Candidatus Woesearchaeota archaeon
TATCTGCTATTGCGCTCAAGTTTTGATTTCCTATTCTAACTTCCCTGTTTGCAACTAATAGCTTGTGCGCCAAATTAGCAGGTATGTTGCCGTTATTTCTTTTAGTGTTTACTTTATCATGGTATACAACTTTGTCTCTAATATCGCATGGCAGTTCTTTATACATTTCAAACGCCGCTTTTATTCTGTTTAAGTTCATTCCTAATCTAACAGAAACTTCGGCAAATGTCATGTCGTGCTTCCTAACCAGTACATCAACTATCCTGCCTAGTTCATTAGGCGTAATGTCCTTTCGCTGGATGTTTTCTACTGTGTTCATCAGCAACATTTGAGCTGCGCCCATACTCTTATCTAATATATGACAAGGTATTGTTTCCATTCCTAGTTTTTTGCATGCAGTGTATCTCCTAAAACCAAAAATACCCAAGGTTTTACTGCCTTTTATTACAACTCCTATAGGCTGTTCCAATCCATGCTGTTTAATTGACATCATTAGTTCGCTGATGTCCTTTTCAATGTCACGAACTCTACTATTTTCGTCCCATTGAATATCTTTTATCTTTATTTCTTTTACTTGCATTTTATTTCCCTCCTACTCTAACCATTTTTTATATATTATATAGTTTAATACAAAAAATACAATAATTCCTATCGCTACTATAAAACCCGGATGATACATAATTGTTTTAAAGTTTACAACTATTGTTTTGATAAGCGAACCCAATAGTGCGAAAAAAGCTATCGAAAACGCCGATAAAACCATTGCCGCAATTTTGTTTTCTAAAAAACTATCAAATACAGCATCATCTTTTGCCATAAAATAAAAAATACACTCAGTGATTAATACAAAAATAGCCAGTACTAATATTATAGTAATACCACTTGTATTTTTAAATATAGGATTCTCATTTTCAATAATATTTATATTTACTATTCCAAAAATAAATGCCGAAATAAATCCTATTGTTAATAATATTTTTATAATATCTTCTGTGTCTATTTTTGTATTTACCATTTTTTGTGTACCCCTTGTCAAAATGTATTTATTTCAACATTCTTTTTATCTTTTCGGAAACATCAACTTTTTCATTGACAACAAATCCTGGTTTTGCAACGACTATTTCTTCTTTTACTGACGGAACTTTATCTTCTTTCTTCTTTCCCAATGCCTTTTCTAGTATCTTTCCTGCTATATTTTTCTCTTCTGTTTCTTTTAATACGTTTGTTTGTCTTTTTGCCATTTTATTTTTCACCCATTCATTTGTTCGTTATAATTTGCATATAATACAATATTAGCTACAACTGCAACACACCCTAAACATGCGGCGAGTACAGAATTACTACAAGGTAAATATACTTCTTCGCACGCTAACCACGAAGACGCGTAAAACAAAAAGAAAGGTAGTGTAGTTATAACAAATGCTAACAATTCACTAAAAAATATGTCTGTTTTACTATTATATTTATCGTGTTTCATTTTAAACCAGTTGAAAAACAAAAAGTTTATTCCTCCTAACAATAGGAACCCGAAATCTGTTGCCAACACATAATATATTCCTTGCCAGATTTTGAAGAAAACACTTCTTAATTTATACAATACAGCTCCTGCCGCTCCCAATATTCCTAATCCTGATAAAAATATTAACTTCTTTTTAAAGAATCCTACTTCGAATTCTTTTGTTTTTTTAACTGTTATTTTACGTGTTTTTGACATGGTTTTCTTGCCTCGCACTTGTGTGTTTTTATTTTATACAATTAACATTTTCTCGTTCTGATATTCTGTCGCACTTTTCCATACAAAATTTATAATTTTCTAGGTATGTGCTTCCTGGAAATTCGAAGCCACATATGTGTATACATTTTTGTTCAGACGTTAAATCTTTTATTGTTGCCTGAAAATTATCGTATCTCATTTTCGAATGTATATAAATCGCACCGCTAATTATAGACACAAATAATAAAACTGTTAATCCGATTGCGATTGTTATTGTTGTTTCTCCCATTTTATATCAACTCCTGTCCTTCATATATTTTATATGCTTTACAATGTACATCTATTAATCCTTTACATTCAAAACTCATTCTATATGAAATATCATTTTGTATACATTTCCCACCATTAATATATCTCATACCAATATCCTCGCATGCGGAAATATACGCACTATTCATTGACCATATAACAACCGACACCAATAAAAAAAATAAAATAGCTACTATACCCATTATTATAAAAAAATTATCGAATATATTGTCAACAACGCTCATAATTTCATCATCTCTTTTATTCTTTCTTCTTTTGTTACAGCGTTATCTTTCTTTTTATGTATTCTTGCATAATTTAATATCTCTTCGTTAGTTGTTTTCTTTGTTCTGCCATCCATTAAATTTGCATAATCTTTTGCGACTCTAACGCCTGATGAACTCATACCTTGTCCTGTATTTCCTCCCATTATATCCGATAGTCTTTCGGCGCTTGGCAACCCGTTTGTATTATTACCGCCTCGTCCTAGCATCATATCCATTTTATCCTGGTTTGCAAACTTAGTGTTATTTTCAAAACCTTTGGCTAGTTTTTCGCCGAATGCTTTTAGCCCACCGCCGCCTTTCAGTTTCTCAACTTCTTTTTTTACTATTTCCTCTTTCAAAGAAGCTTTAATTTCCTCTCTACTCTCCGCTAATATTTCCTTTCTAAGTTCCTCTCTCATTGCTTTTTCTTCTTTTCTTTTTTGTATAATATCCGGAAATACTGTTTTATTCCATAATTTTTTTATCGGGTTTACCATTTTTATTTCACCACATACTCTTTTATACATCCACAACTTAATAACTGTCCGCCACATTTAGGACATCTTTCAATATCGCACAACGCATGATGTACGTTTCCTTCTTTATTTTGTATTCCACAATCGTGGCATCTTTTATTAAAATCAAAATATTTCATATCTCTTTTGTACCATTTCTTTCCTATTTTTATAAAAGGCACAGTACAACTTTTTGTTTTAATACTTTTCATTTCTTTTTTACAATCTTGACATTCCGCCATTTTTTTATCACCAACATATTTATAAATAAAAATACTACAAAGTTAAACAACTATATAAACTTATGGGGTGCAGATGCTAATTTCTTATTGATTTTAAAGTGTGATTTTTTCTGCATACAATAAGAGCAATACATTGTTCTAACACGTTGCCAGCGTAACTTTCTGCCGCATAAGTTACATTTTTGTGGTGTATTCACTGTACATTCGCCTCTTTGTGTTTTTGTCTATATGTTTTAGATTCGTCTAAACAACGTTGGCATAGTGTATATTCAGGCAACGCAGGAGTTGTAATACACCTCTGGCACATCTTTTCTACTCTTGCTTTATCCCTTCTCATTTTATGATAAGCACGAAATTCGTTTCTGCATTTAATACAATGTGTTGAATCGTTCGCACGTTTTCTTTTGAAACAATGAATACATTTATCTGGATGTTCTTCTTTGAACTTATTTACCTTTTCTCTTTGATATTTTTTCATTTTTTCCTTGTGTTTGTTATATTGTTCCGGATGTTTTTTATAATACTCTTTTATCCATTTATTAAAATATATTGATTGTTTTGTCATTTTTCTCACTCCAGTAATTCTTTGAATGTAGGCGATTGTATTTTTGTAAAATACCTTGGAATCCAATGTGTTTCGTCATCCCATGTATCGTTTGGATTTTTTATCATTGTTTTTGCATTTAACCATTTAACGTTAATTAATGTAGTTTTGTATTTTTTACTCTCTTTCCAAATACGTGTAATTTTAGCAATTTTATAATCTAAATGTTTATAACCTAAATTTTCAGCTTTAACAATATCCCCTACTTTTAATCCGTTTGATGTTTGTTTTGGGTCGCCTTTCATCGTGTCTCTTTGATATGTTCGTCTGTTGTTTGTAATTTTATATTACCATATATTTTATAATATTTATAATTTTTTTTGATTTCTGGATTCACGTTGATAAAATAATATAATAGAAACCATTCAATAACGTATACAAGATATTTTTCATTATATAATACATATAACATTATACATATCATTAAAAAAACAAATGTTAGGTTCCATCTTCCTATTATTTTATATTGTTCTTTAGCTGTTAATTCCTGCATCTTTTTGCCTTCCTTATAATTGAATTTATCACTTTTTCATTTACATATTCTTTCAAGTCTTTTTTTTCGTTTGGGCATACCCATCTTCCTACCATGTGAAAATGTGCTTTTTTCCATGTTTCTTTACGTCTTTTTTTAACATAATGCATTTTTGCGCCGCATGTACTACACGTATCTATTAATTTACACTTTGAATGAACGATTTTCATTTCGCTTTCTCCATTATATAATCCCATATTTTTTCGTATATTTCTCTCCATTGTAACGCATTTATATCCGAAGGATGTAATATTTCGAGTGTACTTTTACAATCATCTTCTAATATGTTATCTGTTATTATGTGTCGTTTAAACTCTATTTTTACATCTCTTCCGTCGAGTTTTATTATCAATTCTCCTGTATGCGTATGTTCGTCTCTTTCGTGTATCTTTTCAATACTTGTAAATGTTATTTCGGATGGCATTTTTTATATTCCTCCAACTCTTTTATAAATTCTTCTACTTCTTTCTTATCTTTTATTCTTTTGTTCTTAGAATATAAACAAAATTTTTCTCTATTTTTTTGATAATATTTTTTTGATTTTATTTTTAACTTTTCTTTATTTTTATAATAATATTTTCTAACATGTTCACGATTATAACCTGGCTTATATGTTTTTTTATGATAATCACGAAAATATGCATTTTTTAATTTTATAGCTTCGTGATAACTTTTATACATTTCCGGATTTACACGTTTTAATAATTCTAAAGTTTCGTTATCCAATCTTTTGTAGTATGGTGTCATTTTTTTGTTTTTGGATATATCACTATCAGTCCTTTCTTTTTCAAATATTTTTTCAAACGTGCTTTATCGTTTGGGCAAATCCATCTTACAATGCCACATTCATCTCCTTCAGTGCCTTTTGTATATATCATTTTAATTCTACAACGCCCGCATATATCTGAAAGACTAAAACGATTGTGCGTTTTATGTTTATTATGTTCATAAAATTTTAACGTTATTGTGTCCGCCATTATTTTTCTCCATTTTGTTCTTTTTTATATGACATGTTTCGCATAATGTTCTACACTTTTTAGGAATATATGAAGAGGCATTTCTATGTTTTGGCGTTTCATGGTGGTCCATTGTCAACGACACTCCACTTCCACATTCAACACATTTGAAATTGTCTCTTTCTAAAACTTTTAATATATTTCTTGCCTTTCTAATATATTCTTTTAAATTTCCGCTGTCATTTTTATCTGTGAGTTTTGCAACTACTTTAATTCTTTCTACATCTAAAATCGTCAAACCCATTTCATTCGTCCTCGTCTTCGTTACATTCTATGTGTACATAATCTCCGTCTCTTGTCGCACAATCCTCGCCGGATATTATTCTCAATCCACATATACAACATATTTTTTCTTCTGCCATTGTTTCAATATGCTCCGAAAGTGTTTATATATCCATACGCTATTAATACGAACATTATAACGATAACTATTCCGAACATTCCGAAAACTCCAAATGTTGGAACAGACGCCAGTGCGTTTGTAACGGACATTGTAGCATTATTTTGCGGAATATTTATTTCGTTATTCGGAATTAATCTATCAAAAACTTCCGGCAATGTTGAATATGCAATAAAAGCTAGGAATGCCGCAAAAAAGCAGCAAACATAGCTTATTGCAATTAGTTTTTGATTTACCAATTTTCGCACTGCTTTGCCATTATTCCTGTTATAACACTTCCCATCAAACCAAATATAGTGGTTGTAATAGCCATAGTGCTAAACGGAGTTTTTATAAACGCAGTATAGTCCCCGGCCATGAAACTCAATCCTAGAGCAAATACTCCAAAACAAAGTGACTGCAATACTCTAAATGTTACAATCAAACTTTTATTCTTTCTTTCGTGTACTTTTTCAGTAGCCTTTGTTTCCTCTATTTGTTTTGTAATTTCTTTTTTCTTTCTTCCCATTTTTCATTCCCTCCACGTATATATAAACATAAAAAACAAAATCCATTATGTGTTCAAAAAACACACAGATGAATATTTTATGCGAATATTCAAATTGTTGTTGTATTTAACAATTATGGATTTTGTATTTTGTTTCTTGCCACAAAAAACTCTCTCCAACCGGGCATATCTTTACTTTGGCCGTAAAGATTTGATTTGTTTTTGTTCCAATCAATTTGTGACTATGACTTTTGTATTTATACTTTGTTTTTTAAAATCGAGTTTACTATTTAAACTTTTAGTACTCATTTTTAAATTATCCGCTAATTTCGTTATTGTACTTATATTTTTTCTCAAATGTTTAGGAAAATAAAATTGTCTTACTATAACGTGAGTAATATCTTTATGTTTATCACATAATGGGATAGTGACATTATATTTTGGCATTAATGCTTTTGGAATAACGTGATGTCTTGTTACCTTTATCTTCTCCCCACAAAACAAACAATAATCTAATTCTACTCCAAACACTTTATCCTTCAATTCCTGTTCTGTAGGCTTCATTCTTCTTCCTCTTTTCCTAATAATTTCTTCAATTCAATCATTTCCTGTTTTTGGATAATAGTACGTCTATCCGGATGAGCCTTATGATATCTTTTCATATATTCAACATGATAATTTGGTTTCTTTTTTCTAAAATTTATAATTGCTTTTCTTTTTGATATTTTTCCTTTTTCTGTTTTTTGATATTTTGATACACGAGATAACATAATATCCTTATGTTTTTTATAATATTCTTTCATGTATTTCTTATAATATTCCTTATTTTTTTGATAATAGGATTTATTCATTCTTTTTTATCCTCTCAATCATTGTACAAATTTCAACTAATCTTCCAAAATTCATTCTATCACTAACATAATGTAATCTACTCTGTATATCTTCCCATGTATAATATTCTTTAAAAATGAAATTCCAATCATGATAATAACCCATACGAGCAAATCTATGCATATAATATACAAATATAGGATGCCACATTGTTTTTAATTGTATAAGATTTAATCCTGAATATTTTCTTTTTTCCATCCATATTGCTAGATTGACTGTGTTATCTACTATTTTATTGTGTGTGTTTCTCATTTTTTTATTATTCTCTGTTTATATTCATTTAAAAATCTTGCAAATGTAAATTTATATCCTCTTCCTATCTGAAAATGTTCTTTTACATAATTGTCTATAAAATTCAAATCCTCAGTTGTTA
>JBAZVA010000061.1:0-7294 GCA_041661165.1 Candidatus Woesearchaeota archaeon
TTCGCAGTTATTTTATTGTTTTTTACATTTGCTTCAAACAATGCAGTATCTTTTGCATTAATTGTTTGATTTGCATAGCTCACGCTAACTTGTTTATCGTTTGGCGTTACTGAAACCTTGACAGTTTCGCCTTCTCTATATATCAATTTATCAGTTTGTATGTTTAGGTTTATTTCTTCAAATGATAAATCACATTCTTTTTCTCTTGTTGTAAAAAAATCTCTGTAAGAGATCTTGCAATCGTTTGGTTTTTCTATATACAAATAATCATTTGTAAGTCTTGTATTCTCAAATGATTCTTGATGTTTTTCTGTTGCTTTTATTGTTAATACATAATATGGTTCGTAATCATAAACAAATTCATAACTATATTTTTGAAAATCATATTTTCCATTTCCAAAATCAAATGTTGCTGAATCTGATATATTGATTTTTGTTTTTATTGTATCTGAAACTTTATTTATTGTTTCTATTGTCGCTTTTGGCTCTGTATTTTCGTATTTAACATTGACTACGTTTTCAATAATTTGTGTATCTGTTGTTTTTTCTGTTATTGAAAAAGTACATTTGTAGGAATACAAAACACAAACACCATTACTATTTCGTTTTGAACATGATTTTTTCCATTTGTAATGGTCAATATCTACATTTACATTAATAGTTTCTTTTGCTTTTACTTTCGAATTCTTTGAAATTATAATATTTTCAGATTGTAAATTATCATTAACAAAAATTTCTAATATTGTATTGTCATTTGTTAAACGATTTATTCTTTTACAATCTCCGTTATCAGTATCAGGATATTTTGATGAATAATAATCGTCAGGAAGTATTGTATCGTGATTATAACCTGAAATTACTTTTGAATTTTTTGAAACAATCAAATCATTATTATATATTATTGATGGATTAATTGAAACAATTTGTAGCCAAGCATTTTTTATATATTTACTTTGATATGTTTTAACATTATTTGGTGGTGTTGTAAAACTTATTTTCTCATTCCATGATTTAACATAATCATACATCGGAATTTTATCATTTTCATAAGGTAAGTTAATGATAATCGATGCACTATTTATTTCATTGCTATTGATAATCGATGCACAATCAGTTCGATATTTGCTATCAAGTCTTGAACAATCAAATGCAAAGCTAATTGATATTATAATAATAAAAATAAAACAAAATAAAATTAATTTCCAATGATTAGTTTTACTATGAAAGGAGCCGCACATATCAACACCAAACCAATTATAACATACGTTGCCATATTCTTTGCAGTCTCTCTTTGTTTTGGGTCATGTCCCGATGTCATGTAAACAATTCCTGAAATTAAAAAAATAAGAGCACCAATAACTAATGCTGCATATTGTACAAATTGATATATTTTAACAACAGGAGTTAATATTTGGTCAAATTGTGCTTTATCTTCTTCTGTTGGTTTTGGAATATCATCTGCCAATACAAAAGGCATCGCTATCAATAATAATACAAATATAAAAAACCATTTCATTATTTTTCACCGTCCAATTTGTTATATTCTTTTATGAGAAGTTTGCTGTCAAATTCATCATAATTAATATGAATCCAATGTCTGCAATCATCACATAATTTCTTTTTGCTTTGTTTGTTGCATCTTATACAGGTTTGAGTTTTCATACTCTATATGTAGAAACAAGTTATAGAAATATAGACGGGTATCTGTTCAGATACCTTTTAAGATATCTTAAAAAAAATAATAAAAAAAATTAAACTTTAGCATTCATCCTTTCTACGAATGCTACAAACTCGGGGTTCTTCATCATCTCTTGCATTTTATCAAATGTTATTTCTAATTGATGTTTCTTCATTAATTCAGTTCTTAATCCTACATCAACAGTCATAGGTTTTGCACATCTGATACAATAATCTGCAATTGAATCGTTCATAAGACCACACATTGAACAAATTTTTGGTTTAGCTTTTTCCTTTTCAACTTCTTTTGGAACTAATCCAAGATTTGAAAAATATACTTTATCAAGGTCATCTGGTGATAAATGAACATATGTTTTTACTTGGTCAGAACCAATAGTCCAACCTAAATATTTACATAACATAACTTCTGTAAGTCTAGGTGCTAATATAGAAGCTCTTGAATGTCTAAAGAAGTGCATATTATGTTTTTTTCTTTTTACAAGTGCATCATCAGGCATCTTTCTCCAAATCTCATTAAGCATTTTATTTGCTCCGCCATATTTTAATGGATGATTTTTGTAAGATTCTCTTTCAGTCCACCATAAAAAAGAATCTGGATTATTTTTAAATGGATGAATTTCTAAATATTGTCTTAGATAAGGAACACTATATACTATTGGAACTCTTCGTTCTCCAGTTTTTCCATCCAAATGTATTTTCGCACAACCATCTTCTTCAAATGTTATGTGTTTTATTTTAATGTTAAGAAACTCTCCTGCACGTGCTCCCATTTCGTGAAGTAATCTTATGAATACTTTTTCTCTATAATTTCTACAATATGTTAATATACTTTTTACATCTTCATCTGTTATAATATCAGAAGGATTAACTTTCTTTCCACGATATTTTAATCTAGTTGTTCTAATATGTCTATACAAATTCATTACAGTTCTTCTTTCTTTTTCATCCATAGAATAAATTCTTTCATCTTCTCCTTCATACCATTTGTAAAATTGTTTTATTGCAAGAAGATAATCTTGTTTAGTTGATTCAGAACGGTCTTCTATAGCCCTAATTTTCATCATTACTTCTGCAATATCATCTTTTGTTACAGTATCAAGGTCTTTATTTAATAATCTACAAACAAGTCTCAAATTACAACTTATTTTATTACATCTTTGTGCTGATGCACTATTACAATGTAAAAAATTTATGTATGTTGTAATTATTTTCTTATTCTTATCGCTTATTTCTTCAATTACAAGCCTTCTTTTTTCATTATCCATTCTAAGTCTACTTTCGCCATAGATATTTTGCCTTTGTGTATCGCCCATCATATTTGTTGCCTCGTTTGATGACAATAGCAAAATGTATTTATAAAAACCTACGGACAGTAACCCCTGGGTTATTGTCTGTTTTGTATAAATCAGAACTAGAAAAATCATTCCTTAACTTTAGAGCTATTCTTTACTAAAAGTAAAACGCATAAAAAAGGAATGTTTCCTTTGGTATAACCTAAATTATACCCAAAACATTCCTGATTTACTGTTTTTTCTTTACTCACGGTTAAACGCGCCAGAGAGACACTTAGTATAAAGCAAACAAATTTTTGTTCATCCGCAATTCCTAAATTCTCACTTTTTCGTTACCTTATGGTTAACGCGCTTGGGAGGATTTGAACCCCCGACTTCCAGCTAGCTTCGTGGTTTAGATATTATCCAAACCTATTAGAAGGCTGGCACTCTATCCAAGCTGAGTTACAAGCGCATTAATGAGAAAAACCTGAATTTTATTTATAAAGGTTACTATTTCAAAGTTTCTGTTAAAAGTCTTCTCACCAGCCTTCACACATAATGTAAATAATTGTATTGAGTAGAAAATTCTATTGAAACTGCATCTATATTCTGCATACAAATTTGCGTGCTGGTAAGAAGACTTGTTGGCTTTTTTAAAATATTTACTCAGTAACATCACAAGTAACAACAAAATCAAGTTTCAAAATAGTTGCAACAAGAGGCTTCATATCTACTTTAGACTCTTTCTCGTACTCAATTACAATTTTAATATTGTTTTTTGATACTTCAGTTCTAATAGAAATCATTTTAACACGATATTTTGAAAGACCATTAAGCACTTTTGTTAAAACTCCAATTTTATCAAGAACAGTAATCATCAACTTACCAATAGGTTTTGTCGTTCTCCACTTTACATCAACTTTACTTTCATTTTCAAGCGAATGAATATTTAGACAATTAATTCCGTGTATTGTAACTTTTTTATCTTTAGTAACAAAAGCACAAATAGGCTCACCTAATTTAGGATTGCAACATTTAGAAATTTTCACAGGATATTTTTTTGCATCATCGTCTGATATTTCTACATTTTTTTGAATATCATTTTCAGTAAGAAAATGCATTGTAGTTTTGAAAGGATTAGTAATCAATTGTTTTAATCTATCTCTTTTTGGATTGTGTTCAATAACAATTCCAAGAGCACTTCTAATCTTCGATTTTGCTTTATTAGTTACAACAAAATTAAGCCATTGTCTTGAAAATGTAGGTTTTTTTGAAGTCAAAATCTCAACAACATCTCCACTTTTTAATTTTGTATCAAGCGGAACATTTTTTTGATTTACTATGGCACCAATGCATTGAAGCCCCAATTTTGAATGAACCATAAATGCAAAGTCAACAGGTGTTGCATCTGACGGAAGTGAAATAGGATCACTTTTTGGAGTCAAAACAACAATCTCATTTGCAAATAAATCCACTTTTAATGTATCAACAAAATCTTTCGCATTTTCTGAGAACTGTTTCCACTCAAGTATTTGTTTTAGCCACTGAATCTTCTTTTCGAAATTTTTATCTCTATCCGTTCCTTTGTATTTCCAGTGTGCAGCAACACCTTCTTCTGCTAAAATATGCATCTCTTTTGTTCTAATTTGAACTTCAATATAACGACCATGGTCTCCTAAAACAGAAGTATGAAGAGATTGGTAACCATTAGCCTTTGGAAGTGCAATATAATCTTTAAATCGCCCAGGTTTTGGACTCCAAAGTTCATGCACAACACCAAGAGCAGCATAACACTCAGAAATACCATCAACTATTATACGAATTGCTACAAGGTCGTAAATCTCTTCGAAATCTTTTTGCTTCTCGAGCATTTTCTTATATATCGAATAAAAATATTTTGCTCTTCCAAAAACATCAGCATTTACACCTTTTTCAGTCAATTTTATTTTTAGAATTTCAATTAATTTTTGTGTTTCAATTTCTCGTTCTTCTCTTTTTTTATTAATGTGTTTTTTAATATCCTGATATTCGACAGGATTAGTATACCTAAAAGACAAATCTTCAAGCTGACCCTTTAATTCAGACATACCAAGTTTTTGAGCAATTGGCGCATAAATATCCATAGTTTGGTGAGCGATTCTTTTTTGTTTATCCGGCCTTAAAAATTTTAAAGTCTCCATATTATGCAGTCTGTCTGCAAGTTTAATTATTAGAACACGAATATCTTTTGCAGATGCAATAAGCATACGTCTTATATTTTCTGCATTATAATCATCAGAATCATTAAATGTAAATTTATCAACATTAGTTAATGCTTCAACCAAAGTAGCAATTTCGTCATTAAAACTTTTTCTAATGTCTTCAATTGTCGTACTAGTCTGCTCAACAACATCATGCAAAAGTGCAGCACAAATTGCAGTAGTATCACTTTTTAGGTCTACTAAAATATTCGCAACAGCAATAGGATGATCTAAATAATTCTCACCAGATTCCCTAAATTGACCAGAATGAGCAAATTTTGCAATTTTATATGCAGTTTCTATTAAATCTAAATCAGCATTTGGATTATATGCTTTAACTCTCTCCTGCAAATCAAGTAATGCCTTATCATGTGTCATTTGACAATTTATCCCCTTATAGTTAATATTACATTATTTTAGCTTCTTTATAAATAATATGCAAGGGGTAATATATAATACGCATTTATCTAGTTATCTCTTTTGAGTGAATACAAAATGAAAAAGCTTAAATATTTTCAAAGACACAACTAAAACATGGTCAAACTAAATATCAAACCATATGAATTAGCACAAAATTTAGAAAAATACCTCCTTAATATTTGCAGAACAAAAATTCATTACAAACATTTTAGAAAAACAGGAGGACCATATTTTGAGGAACATTGTCTAAAAATGGCAAATGTATTAACAGAAATAGTTCCAAGAAATCATCGTTTATTTGAAATAGTATATTTCAGCACCCTTTTACATGACAGCGTAGAAGATAAAGAAGGTTTAGAAGTTTTTGATCCAGAAAATAAAACAATATGGATTAATGACAACAAACTATATCTCAACACATTACTAAAAGAATCAATTATTGGAAACGATATTTCATACATAGTATATAAATTAACACACAGAAAATGGCAAGGACAACGTTATTTTGAGCACACTGCAAATTTATGCAAATTTATGTATAAAGAAAAAAAAATACGAGAAAAAGACACGCTTGCAGCAGTAATAAAAGATGAAGGAGATAAAAACTTAAATTTAGATCCTATTGAATTCAAATACGCACAAACAATTGAAAACAAAAAATTTGAAGAATCATTAATAAGAAATGCAAATTCATATTTAAATTTTCAAAGTCCGAAATTTCAAAAATTCATACTTTTAGATTCAATAAAAGAACATGGTGATTATTTTTTAGATTGGATAAAAATAAGAGAAGTTATGAAAAAAAATGTTAAGAAATCATTAGAAATTACAAGTAGTAACCCTGAAACAATTAGAAAATCAGACTTAAACAAATGGTTATCTAGACAAAAAGGAATATATCCAATTCTTAATGAAATTATTGACGATGAATTATTTAAAAAAACAAAATAAATATCAATGAGCAAACAATACGAGAAAATAAAAAAATCTTAGAAAATAAAAAACAATTCAACTTACTTATTCGACATAATCTCCACAATATCTAAATCCTTTAATGGAGTATCTCGACCAATTGGCATCTTAGTTCTAACATCAATTGCTTTTACAAAATGAGTTCCAAAATCAGTATGAAGTCTAAAAGCAAAGTCAAGTGCAGTAGTACCTTTTGGCATTAAAAAACAATCAGGAATAACATTTCCGTGAGAATCTTCTAATTTTTTAGTTCCACCGGGGTGTATCGCAATGTAACCAAGTAGTTTAAACACAGCAATATTTAAGCATTCTTGAACTCCAGTTGAACCATGCACATCTAATACATTTTTCTTAATAAAATCAAGTGCGAGTTTTTGTTTATCTGATAATTTATCAGGTGTTAAAATTTCAAAATTATTGTGACCCGGAATATATTTAATAATTCCTGCTTTAGCAGCACTTCTTAAAACCAATTCACATTCTGATGATGCATGAATAACAATATGAGTTTGTCCATATTTTTCTTTTAGCCTTTCAAAATTTTTAATTGCGACTGCACCAGTATCAATTTTGTTACATGCTAATACCATAGGTTTAGTTTTAAGACGAAGTTCCTTTGCCAAATGTAATAAATCAGAATCTTGCCAAGTTGTTGGATCTTCTTCACTTAATTTTAATTTATGTACTGCG
>JBAZVA010000062.1:0-7086 GCA_041661165.1 Candidatus Woesearchaeota archaeon
TTGTTGCCGAAAAAACATCCCCGACAACTAAAAAAGCAACATCTTTTTTCTTTGATTGTGAAATAATAGTGTCTTCCGCGTGTGATTCAACTAAATTTCTATCTGCAACTAATATTTTTCTTCCATGAAAATCTTCTAATTCTTGTTTTGATGAAAACAGAACAGAAGTATAGTACTCTAAATAGACAAAATCACATTTTTTTACAATTTCAAGGCCTTTTACAGATATGTCCTTTATATCGCAAAGCCCAACGCCTATTAGATAAAGAGTCATACTTAATATTCGGGTTTATATCCTTATAAAGATTACTAATAATATAGTTATTAAAGTAGCTATTAAAATAGTTATTAAAGTGACAACATAACAATATAATCTAATTTAACTTTGAAACAGAAAAAGCATCATTTTCATAATATTTTGTAATTAAATCATCAATCATCTGTTTAACTTTATCTTGTTTTAATACTTCTAAAACATCTTTCTTATCAAGACGAACAAATTCATTATTTAACGGCACAATGAAATTTTCAGAAAGATATTCTGAGAAAAATTTATGAAATTTTAATTGTGATAATTTTTGTTTTGAAAAATGATCATAAACATCTTGGAATTTTATTCTAATAACATTACTTATCTCAAGTCTGCATTTAGATTCAATATTATCACGATTACAACCTTTCAAAAAAGACAATTCTTCAAATTTATTATTTGTATGAGAATAAAATTGTGTTGCTAATGAAAAGAATAAACCATTTGTTTTTTCTTTTAAACCATATGTTTTAATATCTGCATTTTTTTGGAATAAATAATCTATATCTTTATCTAATTTTATTTCGGCATTATAACAAACAGCAGTATTTTTTAGTTCCTGTGCAATTAAAGAATTAGTATTAATACTATAAAATAATGCTGCCGAAACTATAAACTCTTTGTACCTCATAACTAAAATCAGAAGTAATGGATTTAAATGTTTTTGGTTTATATTCCGATAAAAACAACCACAAAACAAACAAAATCAAATCAAAATAAAAAATCTCCTCAAAATGAAAAGAAAAAATTAATTATGACAATAAGAAAACCCACACGAAGTACAAAGAGCGCATCCTTCTGCCATATTAAGTTTTACACCGCAATCAGGACACAAATCTTCGTCTTCAACCACATTTTGCATTGGCTCAAAAAAGGGCACATTTATAGTTTTTCCTGATGGACCTAATACATCATAAGATTTTTTTTCTTTTGCAAGTAAAGCATGACTTGATTCTTCTCGTACCAACATAGCATGTGATTCAGATACTACAATATCCGTCCCCTCTTTTGTAGGTAAACAATTATCACCACAAGAAGCATTTGAAGAAGAATCTTTCTGTTTTTCTGAATCTCGAACCATTGCAACTTTCGATGCAATCACTTCTTTTAAGGATTTATCGTCAGCTAACAAATCTTTATCATCATCCTTTTTAATATCAAACACTTGATTGTCCCTAGAGCCATCACGATAAATTGTCACACCCTTACAATTTAATTTATATGCAAGTAAATATACTTCTTCAACATCTTTAATTGTTGCAGAATATGAAAGATTAACTGTTTTTGATACTGCATTATCGGTAAATTTTTGAAATGCCGCTTGCATAGAAATGTGATAAAACGGATTAATATCGTGCGAAGTTACAAAATAATATCGCATATCGCTTGGAATTTCTTCCATATCCTGAATAGATCCACGTCTCGCAATTTTATGCATAAGCTTATCTGAATAAATACCTTTTTCTTTCAAAACTTTTTCAAAATATTTATTCGCATAAGGAAGATCTTCCCCCCCTACCACTCGCATAAAATAAGATAATGCAAAATAAGGCTCTACTCCACTTGAACACTCTGCAATCATGGATAATCTTCCCGTTGGTGCGATTGTAGTTCTTGTTGCATTTCTTATTTTTTTTGCACCATAAACATCATAAATTGATCCTTTGAAATTTGGAAATTCTCCTCTGACTTCTGCTAAATTTTCACTTGCAATTCTTGCTTCTTTATTAATAAAAGACATTATTTCCTCTCCAATTGCAAGTGCTTTATCAGAATTATACGGAATCTCTAATTGAACTAAAATATCTGCAAATCCCATAACACCTAAACCAATTTTTCTGTTTGCATGTACCATTTCTTTTATTTTTTGTAAGGGAAATTCACTTTTATCAATTACATTATCTAAAAAATGTACACTTGAATGCACAATTATTCTCAATCTATCATAATCTATTTTTCCATTTTTCACAAATTTTGATAAATTAATTGAACCTAAATTACAAGCTTCGTATGGAAGTAATGGTTGCTCTCCGCAATTATGTATTACAATACCATTCGCGATAAACGAATGTGTAACAGGTTCTTGCAAATCATATACTTCTTTTTTTCCATCTGGTAAAATAAAAGAAACTTCGTCATAAAATTCAGTTTTATAAAAATTTATATTTGTAAAATTAGCAATTTTTTCTTCGTGACGATTACACAAAAACCCAATTTTATTTAAAAACAAAGGAATCATATCTTTTGATATCTGAAGTTCAAAACAAATACCATCAGTATCATATAATCTAACCTCTTTATTTATAGTAATATATTCGAAAATTTTCCTTCTTGATCTATGTCTATTATATATTGTGCTTTTTATACCCATATTAAGCAAAAGCAGTTGCACTCCAGATAAAAGTTCTCTTGATTTTGAAGTCAATCTAATATAATTAGTATTATTTTTTTTGTGATGCATCACTGTTCCATCAGAAGTAAAAATACCTTGTAAAAAACCAACAACTGCATCATTAGTTGCAGTAAATAATTTGTGGGGTACAACTTTATCTTTTGCTAAAACAGGTTTAACTCCAAGCTCTTTAAAAAAAGAAACAAAATCGTTTGAGTGATAAGACAAATGAGTAACGGTTTTACTTCGTTTTATTTCTTTAATATCATAATTATACATATTATTTAAAATTTCTTTAAGATAAATCTGTACATCGCAATCTTTAATGCCAAATGTAAAACCTACTCTTGAATGTTTTCCATCTTTTAACCACCCATCTCCTACAAGCCAACCAATAATCTGACCTAATTCTTTTGACCATTTTGTAGGAAGATTTAGTTTATTAGAAGATACACTAATATTAAGAGAATCGTCATCATTAAATTTACCAATACCAGATGAAATTAAAAGTAATTCTCCTGTTTTAATATCTTCTAATTTCTTCCAACCGTTCGTTGTAAGAAATTTATGATTAGATGTTGCTTTAATTTCATAACCAGATTTAGTAGTAATTTTATAAGTTTCTTTTACTCCTGTTTTAAAGGCATCACCAATTTTATTAAATTGTTTTGATGTTTGTGTAAATGACTTAAGTTGTGTAACAAGACCACTATTATCATAATTCAAAACTCGCCCATCAACCAAAACAGAAATTGGAATAGAATTAGAACAAGACACAAGTTCATCCATTCTCATAATTCCTTTATCAGTAAATACTAATGAATCTCCAGTTATACAAGGGTTTGTGGCTTCAATTTCTCCAACTTGTGGAGTTGGATTTTTTGCATTGATTCTATCTAAAAAAATAATTCCGGGTTCTCCATTTTTCCAAGCTCCTGCGACAATCATATCGAATACCATCTTTGCAGATAATTGTGTTACAACTTCTTTTGATCTTGGACTAAGTAAATTGTAATCTCTTCCTTCTTCAACTGCTTTCATAAAATCTTCTGTTATTGCAACCGAAATATTAAAATTATTTAAATCATTATTATTTTGTTTACAATTGATAAAATCCAAGATATCGGGATGATCTACTCTTAAAATTCCCATATTTGCTCCACGTCTTTTTCCGCCTTGTTTAATTACATCGGTTGCAGCATCAAAAACTTTCATAAATGAAATTGGACCTGATGATACTCCTTTTGTTGATCTAACTCTATCGTTTTTTGGTCTTAATCTTGAAAATGAAAAACCTGTTCCTCCACCACTTTTGTGGATCAATGCCGTATATTTTATAGAATCAAAAATTTCATCCATACTATCCCCTACAGGTAAAACAAAACAAGCAGACAATTGCTGCAAATCATTTCCTGCATTCATCAAAGTAGGAGTATTTGGTAAGAAATCTAAATTCGCCATTAGTTGATAAAATTCTTGTTCAGTTTTACTAATATCATAATTATTACCATAATTAGAATCTGCAGACGCAACATTTTTTGCAACACGCATAAATAATTCTGCAGGTGTTTCAATTAAATTTCCATCTAAATCTTTTTTTAAATATTTTTCTTTTAGAACATGAAGTGCATTTTCAGAAAGTTCTAATCTTTTATCTTCTTCGCTAAGCGAAAGTCCATCAAGCAATTTACTTTGAAGTTCTCGATGATCTTTCTTTTTTTGTCGATATAAAATATAAGATTTCGCAGTTTTTGCATGTCCTGTTTCAATTAAAATTTTTTCAACTATATCCTGAATTTCTTCGACATTCGGAATTTTTGTATTTCCATAACAATAATCTAATTCTCTGACAATAACATTCGTAAGACCAATAGCAATTGTTTTATCTGATCCACCAACACTTTCTGCAGCTTTAAAAATTGCTTCTGTTATTTTGTTTCTATCAAAATCAAATAAAGAACCATCACGCTTCTGAATTTTTTTAATACCTCTAATTTGCTCCTCTTTAATTGCCACTTGTCATACCCCCGATAAACAAAAACTTACTCTTAAAATTATTTTTCTAAACTCACTTTTCAGATGAGTAAAATACATGAAGGATCATATATAAATATTACTATATACACACAAGTAACAAACCATAACTAAGCAATATTGATAATTTTTAGAAGATAAATGACTCTGTTAAAATCTCTCAAAAAAGTCTTTACCAGCAAGCACAATAGTATGCACAACTATATTCACACTTTCTACCAAAGCAATATTTAGTACAATTATTTGCACTACATGTAAAGGCAGGTAAAGACTTTTTAGACAAAATCAAATATTCAGAAACAAAAGAATCAATCGCGAACAAAAATTGCACCATTCTCGCTTCCGATAGTATCCTTTATCTTGTTTAATGTATCCTTTCCGTATATTACAAGCGGTTTTTGTAAATCAAGTGTAACATCAGGAGCATATTTTTGTATAATATACCTTTTACATCCCTTAACATAAGAAAACATTTCTTTAAAATCAGCTAAATCAAGTCCTGGATACGCAGTTGTTCTAAACTCATAATCAATTTTACTACCAATAATTAATTTTATAGAATCTTTTATTTTTTGAATTACGTTCTTTGCACTTGTAACTTTACCATATTTTTCAAAAGGACATTTAATATCCATTGCAACGTAATTCAAAAGATTAAGTTTATACATTTTTTTTAAAAAGACAGGATTACTTCCATTAGTATCAAGTTTTATAGCAAAATCTCGCGCTTTTATTTTTTGCATAAATGTAATTAATTTTTCTCCATAAATTGTCGGCTCTCCGCCAGAAATCACAACTCCATCTAATTTTCCTTTTCGTGAATCTAAAAAATCAAAAAATTCTTGTTCAGAAATATTTTCTTTGTCTCCAGCAACAGTTGCAGGATTATGACAAAAATTACATCTAAAATTACAACCAGACAGAAATACAATACACGCAACTTTATTTGGAAAATCCTGCAAAGTCATCTTCTGTAAATGAAAAATTTTTATCATTTTATTTCCTTTTACCCCCAAGGTATTATTATAATTTTGCTTTTTATAAAGTATTACATAACTTATTTAAAGAGAAAAAAAACAAACAAACTTACAATGACAAAAACATTAGACAATGTTGTTAACGCCGTATTAGGTCTTGAGGAACATGTTAAAACTGCTTTCCTCTCAAAAGATTACCTTACATTTCTTTTGTATGTCGCTTCAAAAAATGGAAACCGAATGACATATCCAGAAGCATTAAAATATTTAGAAAGAAAAACCAATTTTGCACAAATTTCAAAAATCAGTATAATTAGTTATTCAAAAACAACAGGAATTCTTAATCACGACCCACAAAAAAACACATATTCATTAGCAGAATATAACGGAAAAACATACATAGACATACTTAAACCTCACATAGAAAAGAAAAACGGACAAACTAAAAACTAAATTTTCAAAATAAAAAAATAATAAATAAAATTTAAAAAAATAAAAAAATTAAATTATCATATTAAACAATCGTCTGTCTGTAAACTCTGCCTTCTTAGCATCATTCCAGTTTTGTATTGGACGA
The DNA here is from genome assembly GCA_041661165.1 of Candidatus Woesearchaeota archaeon. Taxonomy (GTDB): domain Archaea; phylum Nanobdellota; class Nanobdellia; order Woesearchaeales; family JBAZVA01; genus JBAZVA01. The sequence continues at coordinate 6,291 of JBAZVA010000062.1, forward strand.
ATGTATCCAACAATTCTTGCATACACTTCACATTCTGCTTGACATTCAGAACATTTATGTTTTTCTCCTGCAATATATCCGTGATTTGGACAAATACTAAATGTTGGCGATAATGTAAAATACGGCAAATGATATCCGTATGCGATTTTCTTTACAAGATTTTTTACAGATGCAGTATCTGGTGCTCTTTCTCCCAAAAATATATGAAAAACAGTTCCTCCAGTATATTTTGTTTGCAATCCATCCTGAATATCAAGCGCAGAAAATAAATCGTCTGTGAAGTTTACAGGAAGCTGTGTTGAATTTGTATAGTATGGAGCTATTTTTCTATTTTTCTGCCAAACTTTTTCATTTGCAACAATAATTTCTGAAAACTTTTTCTTATCTATATTTGCAAGACGATATGATGTTCCTTCTCCAGGTGTCGCTTCAAGATTAAACAAATTTCCAGTCTCTTCTTGAAATTCTGTAATAACACTACGCATAAAATCCATAATTTCTATTGCAAATGCACGACCTTCTTCACTTGTAATATCTTTTTCTAAGAAATTCAAAAGACATTCATTCATTCCAATAAGACCAATTGTTGAGAAATGATTCGACCAATATTTGTTAAATCTAGCATATATCCCATCAAGATAATGTTTCGAGTATGGATAAAGCCCAAGCAAAGTATACTGTTCAAGAACTTTTCTTTTTATTTCTAAAGACTCTTTTGCCAATATCATTTGCTTTTTTAATCTGTCAAACAATTCTTGTTTACTTTCAGACAAAACTCCTAATCGTGGTAAATTTA
>JBAZVA010000063.1:0-2203 GCA_041661165.1 Candidatus Woesearchaeota archaeon
ATTCTAATTCATTTGCATATTTGCAATTTTATTGCTCAATTGATACATTAACGCCTCATATCTTGCATATCAGTCAATTCTTTAAAATCCATTGATTTAAGATGTTTTGCTAACGTAATAAATTGACTAGCTCCGTTCAAAGATATAGAAAATGTGAATCTAAATGTTTTATCTTCTTCATTACGCAAAATATCATTACCATAACTCATACCAAAGCCAAATTGCCAAGCAACGTTAGTATAAGTTACTTTAACTCCTCCCTCCATTAGGTTACTAACAGGAGCAAGAGTATAAATTCCATCGAATTCCAAACCCCAATTATCATTCAATTTTACTTGCCAAATATTAGATAATTTCTTATGAATAATTCTATTATGATTGATATGAGAATACTTCAAAACAATCTTATCTGTTCCGCGAATTCCAATAGAAAGTACAAAATTATCATCAGATTGATTTCGATTACTTACATTAACATAACCATTAGCCTTCATAAAAAACTGCTTGTAAAAATAATTACCTTCAAGATCCAAATATGTGCCATATTTATCTTTGAAAACACCAGTTTTAAGAGCTAAATTATTTCTAAAATCAAAAGATAAACCTCCCATACATGCACTGTCGCTTGAGTAGCTTCCAACAGACTCTTTGAAATTTTTTTCATACAAATTATTTGAACCAACTCGGTTGTGAGAAAATAGCGAATATTTTGTCAAATCATATAAAACATTCAATTGTTCATCTTGATCAATCTTTGCTAATTTTATAGTTTTAGCTAATTTATAATCAAAATATGGCGTAACTACAACATTAGAATTTCTAAAAGAAGAAAAACGAGTACGTTGAATCACAAAAGGTTTTGTGCGATATGAAAAACTATCAACCGTAAATTTTTCACCAATTTCAAATGATGAAGTAAAAAACTTGCTAAAAAATGGCTCAGGTTCAACAGAAACGCACAAAACGCTCTTTGCTGCATTTGCCATATCATTTTCAACATTGCGTTGATGAACATAACTAAAAAATTCCGTACAACTAGCAACCGAAACTATACCCCAATCTTTCTGAAGTCGCTTATTAAAGGATATTTTAGGGATAATAACATTTGCACCTTTATTTTTTCCATCTACTGCAAGAGCACCAAAAATACCGACTCTAATATTTTCATGAGGCAAAAAATAGAAATGCCAGGGAATACTCTCTCTATTGAGTTTGTTTTCTTTGTTATCTCCATATTGCAAATATTGTTTAGAGGATGCCAATATCAAATCGCAATCAAACTTAGTCTCTGTCGTATCATAACTACGAACATGAAAATAACCACCTTTTCTAAAATTTTCTATAGTTAAATATTTGATAGTTGAATTAATAAAAAAAATCGTATTAGAAGCTTTTCTGCGATATTTTATATCTACACCAAAAGTACTACCTCCATGAGGACTAATAATTGCATCGCTATTATCATCTAAGAAAAAATAATACGGCAAACTGAAAATAAAACCATCTAAGCGATCTTTTCTAAACCCTGGAATTAAAAACCCAGAAGAAGGATTTTGATCAAAATGGATATTAGGTAATGCTATTTTTGCATTTCCAATAATAAATTTGTTTCCTGCAAATAATGCTTTTTTCTTATTAGCACGAACACATTCCGAAGAAATACCCCAAGTAGTTATATCATTACTTGGAGCAATGTATAATTGCTCAATTCGACAAACATAATCATCATTTGCAACATCAACAGTTTTCTTGTTCAATAAATAAGCAAAATTCAATTGCTTAACACTTACAATAGCTCCATTTTCATTTTCTATTGCAAAATCATTCATTTGTATATCAGAACTATTAATTGTTATATAATTGCTTGAAGCTATCCACAGACCGCTCTTTTTTATCAATTCTTTATCAAGCAAAATTAATTTAACATCGTTTGCCAATATTTTTTTATCTTCAAATTCAGATTCGCATTTTTCATTATTTTGAATATTTAATTTTTCGGCAACCTCCATTTCGTTCATAAATACAAGTGTCTTTATAGATCCTTCACAAATAATAGAAACTAATTCAACATCTTCAAGAGTCACACTAGTAGCACCAAATTTCAACTTGCCATATTTCATGTAGCGCTTTGTTTGTTTATTTTTTTCATCAATATTCTTTGAATTTTTGCTCTTTAATTTTTGATTCGTAAAATTCTTATTCT
>JBAZVA010000063.1:2213-7035 GCA_041661165.1 Candidatus Woesearchaeota archaeon
CTTCTTTATGGTGTTTTTTAACTATATCTTTATTTTTCAATACTTTCACTTCAGAGTTAGCATCAAAAATTGCATTAGAATTAGACCAAGCAACGCTACACATTAAATTCAATAAAATAACTACAACAAATACCATAATCCAACCCCTATCCAAATAAATGAATTAAACCAAAGCAAAGTAAGCGCCCAAAGAAACGGAAAGAAAAACGCAATCTGACTTAACCAACAAGATGCAATCGCACAGAATAAAATCTTAGATAACCCAACTTCCCAACCAAAAGCTAATCCACATAATATCATTCCAATTAACAAAACTGCTCTTGAAAAAAATGCATGATATTGAATTGTAATATCATCATAACTGAGATTGTGATATTGCAAATATTTTTTATATCTTTTCAAGCCGCTCCAAGAAAGTTTCTTAGGCTCATTCCAAATAGAATAAAAATCTCTATCATGAATTTCAAATTCTTTACCAGCGTTTTGAATATAAATCTTCTCAGTATTATTTGCACAATTGTGCGAAATACATTCTTCAAAATTCACACTATCTCCATCATTCCAAAAAACTTCAAAAACATCAGAATATAAGCCTTGAATATGTCTGTATTTATCATTTGAATTCAACTCTTTAGCTTTTTTCCGCTTGGCTCTTTGATGATGAAATACCTTAGCTTCTCCAACATGTTCAAACGCTTCAACTAATCCATCAGCATTTTTTGTATTCATCTTGTTAACAGGAGAACGGTAAATGAAAAAATTACGCTTATCAATTTTATTTAAACACCAATTTGTCCTTATCACTTCTTCTGGACACAATGAACTTGCTGGAATAATACATCCAAGATCAATAAACATAAACAAAGCCGAAAGAAAAATAATAGCTGGCCAAGAATCTTTGATTCTAAACCCTAACACTATAAAAGTTTCTTCTCCATATCGTCTTTTCAGATTTTTTGCACCCAGCCATGCTCCCCATACAAGCAAATTAGCAATAGATTGCCCATATCTTATTGGTAACTTCGCAATCGAATAAAGTACATCAAATTGTTCAGAAAAGAAAAAATCCGACAAATACAAAATAGGCAAAAAAATCAAAGCTAATACCAAAAAATATTTAATAACATAATATATGAAAATACGATTCAATTTCTTCATCTTACCCTCACTTTTTTCTTATTATTGCGATAAATAAAATATAGAAAAATAGAAGCTCCGAAAAAAACAAATACGTTAAATGGAACTATATCAATAGCCATAAATAAGACAAGCGTAAATGCAACTGAACCCAACATCAAATTTCTCGTTGCTCCGCATAGCATTAAAAACACCCAAAAAGGGAGTACTAACATTACAAAAGACATTTTTAATCTGTGAATAATATCATTGATATTTGTGAGTTGAAATAAATTCAAATTACGTTTTGTTTTTTCAACAATAATGGCACTTGATGGAGCATTAAAAACCCCTTCTTCAAATGTGAAAAGCAAAGATTCATCACCAATTTCAACTTTGCCAATCCCCTGTTTTAAATCCAAATTCATATATTCTTTATTTTTAAATTTTGCTTGATTGATAAAAACAGTAATGGAAGATTCTCCTTCTTTATTGAAAAGAACGCCATCTAAGCGCATATCATCAATACGCTTACCAACACAAAAATTCCAACCTCCCAAGCTAATTACATGGCCAGGCTTGATATTAGCAACAATTCTATCTTTTGAAAGAGCTAGCAGTTTTTTCTTTAAGAAAAAATTTCCATAAGGAACGCAAAAACCATCAATTCCTATCATGAAAAAACAGCCAACAAAACTTATAAAAAAAATCGGTCTAATCAAATATTCCAAATTTCTACCCATTTGAAGCAAAAACGATTCAATATAATTTTTGCGCAAATCGTTACCTATAATTACTAAAAAAGAACCAACAAAACTAGAAAGCGTAATAAAATTCACCCATTCAAGAGTACGTAATAAAATCATTGTAATAACGCTGAATATATCAAATTCCAAACCCTTAAAAATACTTAAAAAATGCGGAGTTTGAAAAAAAGAAAAAGAAATGCTTACAATTATTTGTAAAAACAAAGCAAATTTGATAATTCGCTTAAAATAGGTTCTCAAAAACAATGATAACAAAAACTTTTTCCTAACTTTATTATCATAACGAATTTAGGTAGTTTTTAAAATATTAAAAAAAATGATATAAAAAAATATTGCAATATATAAAATTCAAAAAAAATGAATTCAAATCATATTCTTCCAATTTTTATCGACTATAATCTTTTCTTTTTCGAAAAATTGACAATATTTAGCCAAAATTTTTCGAATCTTTTAAGCATAGTAGTCACTCTAGCAATGTACTGAGGCTTGATACCGTTAAATTCGAGCATAGAAACATGTATTTTGAGTTTTTCTTCCAAATAATTTTTCAATTCTTCACCTTGAAGAGTTAAAGCTGCAGAATTAAGCGATAAATCGACATATTTTCTGAATTCTTCTTCATTTTCTAAATGCAAAGCTTTCCAAATCTTAGAATCTAATTTATCAAAAGCTATGAGAAAAAATACAAGACCATCTTTGAGCTGTTTATTAGTGAAAAAATCAACTTCATCTTGAATAATATGAGATCCTAGATAATATGCTTTTATAGAACTAAGCAGAAAATTCTTATAGCCTCTTACCAATTCTTGATTCATATAAGTAAAGAATATCAGCAATCACTTAAAATACGTTTACTACAATATTTACTCAATCCAAAATTTTATAAAAATATACCTCGATTATCTATATTAGCAAGAAAATAAAATCTAACTTATTTTCTAACCTACTTTTTATCCAGATAAATTTGCAAAACCCAAGCAGCGCTGTGTGAATCCTGAGCTCCATGAGTAAATTTAGAACTAAACCTCTCATCTTGCAAAATATATTCAATAGAGCCAATAATTGCTAACAATTTATCAAGCATCTCTTTAGTTTTATGACACTGACTGCCTTCTTGACCATCAAGCAATTTGGGCCAGCCAACAACTAACAAAGTACCTTTTTTTTCTTTAATTTTCACAGCAAGCTCTTCAATAGAGTGAACAACACACCAAGGCATCGCAAGAGAGCCAACAGCATATGCTATTCCTATTCTTTTGCCGAAATCAATTCCTATTATCATACAATTTTCCAATAAATTGGCGTTACAATAAATTTAATCATTAAAATTATCTACCAAGAATAATTATGACACAAACTTCACATCCAAACCATTCAAAATTGCATTTTTGTCATCTTCGCTAATAATGCCATCGAAATATAAAGATTGAATTTTCACAAAAATCTTCCAAGAATTTGAAATACATTCATCAAATGATTGATTTTTCATCGCATTCAAAATAAAACTCATAGCCAATTTCATATTTTCATTAATTGCAATTTTATTTTGCAAATAATATATCTCACTTCTAGTTTGAATAGTAAAGCTTGGTAAATATGATGCGACATAAAAAACCACGCAATAACTAGGCAAATTTTCAAAAACTTTTAGCAAAACAGCTTGTTTTTGTGGGTTAAATTTATCCAAACGCTGAATTATTCCTATATTCCGAGAATACGTACTCTTGATGAGCTGCTTGCGAAACGTCTTAATATCATCAACAGAAATATCTTCATTTAAATGGATAACATTATCATTTTCCTTAATAAAACTGTTAATAATCTCATTCGCTTCTTCTTTAGAACCAATTATCCCAATTGGCTTATCAAAAGGAGGTTCTTTTAACCGATCTATCAATTGCTGAGCAAACATATGAATCTTATAATAACTATTTCATCAATTTTTAGAAATATTATCTATTCCCAAGAATTTCTTGAATTTTCTTACAAATAATTTCTTGTTGCTTTTTAATATGAGCATGTTGAACTATAAAATATTTCTCTGGATTCAATTTTGCGCGCTCTTTGAAACGCTCTATTATTCCTTCCCGATTTTTTTTAGCCATAACATCCATTTGATTTAAGGTGTTTGATTTATAAGTATTTAAAAACAAAAATACAAAATCTGGCTGAATTTTAGAACTCATCTTAACAAATTGATCTATAACTTCATCATCCAAATCTTGGCCTTGGTAAGCATAAGTTGAATCAATGTATCTATCTAGCAAAATTAATTTTCTCGGGTCAATTCTTTGAAGTTCCAAAGTCAATTCTAAACGAGATGCAGAAATCAACATCAATTGAGATAAAGGATGCATTTTATTTTTGATGAAAACATTGCGAATTTTCTCGCTAACATCAGTACCACCAGGCTCACGCTTCAAAACAAATTCTTTATTTTCTTTTGTTAGCCAATCCGTAATCATACGCAAATGACTTGTTTTCCCTGCTCTATCAATTCCATCAAATACAATCAACATAACTTCACAACCCCTTCATATTCATACATTTTAATTATTTGCACAATTTTCACAACAATTCAAAAAAGAAAACTGTCCAAATAAAAAATTTCAGATAATTTTTATAACGATATTCTATCACGATTTTTCAATTTCGTCTTCTTGTTCGCGCGATTTTTCAACGCTCACTTTTTGCTTCACACTCGCACAAGCCATTGCGCCCATCATTAACCGATCTGATCTTATAGATTCAATGTATTCTCGAATTTCAGGCCCAAGAGCTTCATTATATCCATGGCCAATTGCAAGAAATGTAATTGGTACAAAATATTGTTTTAAGTTTAATAATTTTCTGAAATATGGCTCGCAAATAGCTGCAGTCATCCAGGTTTGCAAGCGCATATTAGTTGCAACTAATAATGCAGTTTGAACGAGATGTCC
>JBAZVA010000064.1:0-7026 GCA_041661165.1 Candidatus Woesearchaeota archaeon
ACTGGCATTCCTTCTGCCATAAGATTTTGAATTTTGGTACCTTTATTCGAAGTTTGAGCAAGAACAAAAATAATTTTGTCTTTGAATTTCTCAACCAAAAATGGCTCATTGGCAATTTCACCAAAATAACCATTTATGGTTATTGAATCAGCCATTTCAAGATACGTAGTATATCCTTCATTGGTATTACCAATGTCCCCGCGTTTAACATCGAGAATGAGGAATACACAAGGAGCAGTTTCTTTAATATAATCAACTGTTTTGTTGAAGATAATAATTCCAGCTGGTCCATATTTTTCATAAAAAGCAATATTGATTTTATACGCAAGAACAATATCTTTTGTAGCATCAACAATCGCTTTGTTGAATTCGAGGGTCGCGTTAAACTTATTACGAGTTTTTTTTCTTAGATGTTTAGGTATTTTATTGGGGTCAGTATCAAGACCAACACCAACTAATAACTTTTTTCTCCATCCATCATACAGTTTTTGAATCATAAGATAGTTTTTTAGTATTTGTATATTTTAAAGAATTTTTATCTTATCTATGTTCGAACTTGAGATAACCTCAACGATAAGTGTGTCCGTAAAACTCTCTTTCCTAGAAAGAAAATTTTAATTAATTTAGGCTATTTATATAACTAAAGTAACCTATTGTCAAATACAAAAATAACCTCTTTCGAGGTTATTTTTAAGTTTATTTTATTGCTGAAATTTTTACTTCTACAAAAGGTTGTCTGTGTCCATTTTTCTTCAGGTATCTACTCTTTTGTTTATATTTTACAACGTTTACTGTTTTATGTTTTCCAAGTTTTTGAAACAATGATTCTACTTTTGCTCCAGTAATATAAGGTGTTCCGATTGTTGTATCTACTCCATTGTCTACTAGTAAAACTTTATCAAAAACAATTTTATCGCCAAGGGTAAATTCTCCATCAAGTTTTTCAACTTTTAGAATATCTCCAACTGCGACTTTGTATTGCTTTCCGCCAGTAAAAATTACAGCGAATTCACTATTTTCTTCTTTCTTATCTTTTGTTGTTTTTTTAACTGTAGCCATATATTTGTATATTATAGAAAACCCTAAATATATAGGTTTTCCACAGGTCTTATAATACACAAAAGTTTTGAAAAAAGCAAGTGTGGCTGTATACTAGTAGAATATGATTTCAAAATATACTTATAAAGGTTTAACTTGGATAGATTTAGAATCACCTACAGAAGATGAACTTAGCCATATAATGGAAGGATATTCAATTCCGGCCATAGTAGGGGAAGAAATGAAACATGAGACATTACAGTCGAAAGTCGATTTGTATCCAAACTTTATATATCTTATTTTACACTTTCCAGAACTTTCGCATAAAGGAAATAGAAGTGTCGAAAAAGAAATAGATTTTATTGTTAGTAAAGAATTTATTATTACAACCCATTATGAACCTATCGATTCCCTGCATGAATTTTCAAAAACTTTTGAAGTAGATGCTATTCTTGAAAAAAGAATGGACGTTGATCACGGCGGTTTTTTGTTCTTTCACATAATCAAATCTTTATATGTTAACTCAAGAAGACAATTAGACGGAGTAAATCTTCTTCTTAAAGATATTGAACAAAAAATATTTGAAGGAACGGAAGGTAAAATGGTTGCCACCATATCAAATATTAATAGAACACTGTTAGATTTTCGACAAGCAATTAGATTCCATAAAGAAACTTTAAATTCTTTTGAATTATCTGCAAAACATTTTTTTGGTGAAAAATTTGGTTTTTATATTTCAGCTATTATAAGTGAATACAATAAAACTCAAGCCAATCTCGATAGTCATAAAGAAATTCTAGATGATTTGAGAGATACAAATGATTCTCTCTTGGCAAATAAAACAACTGAAACAATTAAAATATTAACAATTATTACTTTTTTGATTTCTCCTATTACTGTTATTTCTAATATATTTGTTATAAATAGTAAATTTCTTAGATCAGAAGATATGACACTCTATTTCTTGGTACTAATCTTGATGATGTGTACAAGTTTACTTGCTTTTATTTATATAAAAAACAAAAAATGGTTTTAAAAATTTATAATACATTGAGTAGAGAAAAAGAGGATTTTACCCCAATTTATCAAGGCGAAGTTGGTATGTATACATGTGGCCCAACGGTATATAATTTTGCACATATTGGAAATATGCGCACTTATATATTTGAAGATGTTCTCAAAAGGGTTTTAACTTATAATGATTATAAGGTTAAACATGTTATGAATATAACCAATGTTGGTCATTTAACTGGTGATCGAGATATGGGTGAAGACAAAATAGAGAAAGAATCTAAAAAAGAAAACAAAAGTGCTTATGAAATAGCTGAATTTTATACTACTAAATTTAAAGATGATTTAACTAATTTAAATATTGAATTTCCTGATATATTTTGCAAGGCAACTGATAATATCCAAGAGCAGATAGATATGATCAAAATTCTTGAAAACAAAGGATTCACTTATAAAACTAGTGATGGAATATATTTTGATACTTCAAAAGTATCAGACTATACAAAACTTTCACACCAGAAACTTGAATCACTAAAAGAAGGTGCAAGAGTTGAAATTAATGATGAAAAAAGAAATGCAACAGACTTTGCTCTCTGGAAGTTTTCACCTGTTGATATAAAAAGACAAATGGAATGGGAAAGTCCTTGGGGTGTCGGCTTCCCTGGCTGGCACATAGAATGTTCTGCAATGAGTGTAAAATATCTTGGCGATCATTTTGATATACACTGCGGAGCTGTAGACTTTATTAACTTACATCACACCAACGAGCTCGCTCAGACGGAAGCAGCAACAGGAAAAGAACCTTGGGTAAATTATTGGATACATGGAGAATTTTTAAACATGAAAGATGGAGAAAAAATGGCCAAAAGTACTGGAAATTTTTTAACTGTTAAAAGTGAGTTTTTAGATAAAAATATTAATCCATTAGTGTACAGATTTGCTACTTTTGGAGTACATTATAGAAAGAAAATGGAGTGGAATAATGATATTATAATCTCTGCCAATAATGCCTATAATAACTTAATAAATAAAATTAAAATTCTTGGAAATAATATTGGCTCAATCAACATAGAGTTAAAGGAAAGATTTTTAGAAAATATAAATGATGATTTAAATATGCCAAAAGCCTTAGCTACTGTTAATGATGTATTTAAATATGGAATATCAAATGAGGATAAATTAGCTACACTTCTTGATTTTGATAGAGTTCTAGGACTAGAACTAAACAAGACAATAAAAGAGACTATTCCATCTGAGATAGAAACACTAGCAAAAGATAGACTGGTAGCACGAGCAATAAAAGATTGGGGAAAGAGTGATGAAATTAGAGATAAAATTAAAGATTTAGGATATGAAATAAAAGATGTAGATGGAGGGTATCAATTATTTAAATCATAAAAAATATACGCACCAAGCTAAAGCTGGTGCGTATTATTTTTAAATATGAAAATCAATTTTGTTATAAATAGCATTGGGTTTATCATAAAAAAATGCCCACTCTTTATCTCCATATGAAAAATGCCACCATTCCCCATAATAAGGAGCAAAGTCCTCTTTAACCATAAAATCATGCAAAATGCTACGATTAAATTTTTGTAAATTGGTTAAATCTGGATAATGCGTATAGACTTTTTCTTTATTAGAAAAGTCTGAGATTTTTGTTCCCATATCAATTTCTCTTCCGTCTTTAAGACAAAGAGTGATATCCACAGCTCCACCGGTTGGATGTCCTGCTGTTTCTGGATAGGCCGTCATAGTATTCACCATTTCATTTATGCAATCCTCATCGAGATGACTATTTTCAAGTAGAACTTGCTTTTTTCTTCTTGAAAAATAAAATTCTTGAACATTAGGATGACGATAACCATAAACAATTTTCAAAATATATGCTGGATAAATTATATTTAATTTATCAGATATAATCTGAAGTTTTAGAGCAATACTTTCACGAACCCAAATATCTTTTCCAAGATATGGAATCATGTCGTTTTGAATGTAAATACAAATGCAATTTTTCAGCATTTTTGAAATATTTACCATCTTCTCATTTGATTCTACTACAACAATATTGAGTAAATCCCAATATTCTGCAATTTTTAAACCGAATTCATCTTTTTTCATTGTATATAAATATAAATGTTTAGTATATGAATTTTGTATTTTCAATTAATACTATATAACAATAAATAATTGAGTCAATAGCTTAATAAAAATCCTTTGAACTATTTAGTTCAAAGGATTTTTATTAAGCTTATTTTACAGCATCTAGTTCCATAAAGAAGGTGGAACCTTTCCCTGAGCCTTCGGATTCAACCCAGACTCGTCCTCCATGAGCTTCTGCAATTTCTTTGGTCAAATATAAGCCTAATCCTGAACCTGAGGTATTCATACGTGCACCATCCCCACGCGCAAACTTTTGAAATAATGTTTCTTTAATTTCTGGAGTCATGCCCATTCCTGTATCTTTTACAGAAAATATGATTTTGTTATTTATATTTTCTACCTTAACATCAATCTTCCCATCTTTCGTATATTTTATAGAATTATCTATAAAGTTTAAAACAACTTGCCTGATTTTTTCTTTATCTCCATTTGTAATACAATCATTGTTCCCTTCAGATAAGAAATTAAGTTCTAAATTCTTATTCTTGGCTACAATAGATAAATCTTTACACATACCAGATACCACTTCATCTAAATCAAAATCTGCCATTTCGTACTTCATTCCTCCTTGTTCTATTTTTGTCACATTGAGTAAATCCTCTACAATCTTGGCTAAATTTTGACTTGACTCAAAGATACGACTTGATGCATCTTTTGCTTTAGAATCCATATCCCCAAAGTCTCCATCCAAAAGCATAGATGCATAACCTTTTATTGCAGTTAATGGGCTTCTAAGTTGATGTGAGGCAAGAGAAACGAATTCCGATTTCAATTTATCAAGACCCTTAAGTTTTTCATTAGCAGTCTGAAGCTTTGTATTTGTTTCTTCAACTTGTGTTTTTGAAAATTTTAACATTTCAGAAAGTTTTTCAATATGAAGACGCTGGTCAGTCTCTCTTTCAAGATTTCTATATAAAACAATACTAAGTCCAACAGTAAGAATAACTGTCAATATTGTAAGTAATCTGTCTGTTGAACCGTTAACGAAGAATAGCTGACCTGTTATTAGTATAACCAAACCAACCACTAAATATTGAGTTCCAAGCATTTTGAAACGGAAAATATCAAGTTCAAATACAGCATATATAATTACTAAAAGAAACACAGGAAGTAGAAGTAAACTGTATAAATGATACTCATAAACTCCAGTGATTGAGGCATAATATTCAGTCCCCCCAAAAATTAGTAAGAACAAAAACATCGAGGATAAAACAATTAAATTTGTTCTTCTATTTTTTAAATTTTCTCTATTAAAATATGATTTCACTATATAATAAAGAAAAACTAACAATAAAATAATTTCCACAATTAGTTTATATATGTCTAAACTATTATTATTATAAGATTCACAAACAGGATAATTAAAGCCCGTAACAGATAATCCTAAAATAGTAACAATAAACGGCGGAATCAAAAATAAAAATAAAGGTACTTTTGTTAAGGTTGTAATATCAGATCTTTTAATGAACAAAAGTGCAAAATATAAGCCAAATACAAAAAATACTAATTCGATAAAAACCAGTGGCGCCCAAGATGCATATTGTAAAAAGTAATTATTTTGAGTCCAAAGTATTAAATCACCAATCAACCAAAGAGAGAAAGAAAAAATAAAAGCAAAAAATACTCTAGAAAATAAATTAAATTTTGCCTTTCTTAATACAAAAATAGCAAGAAACATAGAAAGCACTACGGGGATTAAGTGAGAATAATAAGCCATTACCCCAGAATCACCTCTTGTTAATTCACATGTATTAATAATGCTATTTAGTGTTTCCATAATTATTTTACTGAATTATTAATAATTCCTCTAAAATCTTCATCGTATAAAGTCCAGTAATCATCATCTTCCATGTCCATTGGTGGTATTGGTACTATCAATGGTTTTACCCCTATAGAATTTATTACATCTTCAATCGCTGGTAATATAATATTTTTACTAAAATCACCACTAGAACTTTTTACTGGAAAATTTTCAAACAAAATACCAAAACAAGAAAAAAGTAACAAAAATTGCTTATAATATTCTTTCGGTTCTGAACCATGATCTTTGACCCAATTTGACATATCATAAAAATAACAAATTTGATTATTGATATTAGATAAATTAAATAGCCTACGGTGAAAATGAATTAATGGTTCATTCCAAGATGTAATAACATCTTTAAGTATTTTTCCATTATGTTTATTAAAATCCATAATACTAATTTTTTCAACCCTAAACTGATCTTGTTTATTAACTGGGCCCTGCAAATGAATCTGTCCAAGTGAACGCTTAAAATCATTATTTGATGAAAATTTATCACTATGGTACTCCATAAAGACAGGATCTAAACCAAAATTTTTAGATATTTCAATAAAATGTTTTGCATCGTTATTAGGCGTAACAATTTGTCTAAATTGAACACCACATTTTTTACCTCTTAAGACACTAGGAATATCTCCTTTTAATAATTCCTCAACTTTTTTCATTAATTCAGGATTTTTTTGTCTTTCTTCTAAAAGTTTCAATGCTTCAGATAATGGAGTGTAAACAAATTCATTGAAAAGTTTTCTGTCTGACATTATTTCATTATAATCTCCAATTGTAGACATATATTAGTTTTCTGTTCCAATAACAATAGATTCTTCTGTTATTGCTGGTATTACTGGGACGACACATATTCCACCCTTTATATCAGCTTCTGTACATTCTGTTTTTACACAATTAATAATACCTTCGCTACAGACATTAGTGCAATCTTCATTTACACAAGACTTAAAATCCTTAGCTTTAATAGTGTATTGGTTATAATATGACAAATTATTTGGGGGACA
>JBAZVA010000065.1:0-6985 GCA_041661165.1 Candidatus Woesearchaeota archaeon
TTTATCTCAAAAAAATCGTTTCCTGCAATACTTAAGTCTGATAATGTTTGATTACCTTTTATCCACATATGACTATCGTCATGAAAAACAGTTGCATTAACCGTAAAAATACACATTAAAAAAAAACAAGAACAAAATAGGATAAAGATATCCCATTTACATTTTTTAGTATCTAATTTATCATTATAGATTTTAGTATCAATTTGTTTCAACATAAGTTTCAACCCCGTCCGATTAATTATTTTTAAAATGTTGAACACGATGTACAACACACAATATTAATCACATAAATTATAATACAAATCGAATTAAAGTCATAATAAAATTATTTATAAAAATTTATTCACAATACACAAATGCAAACACATTAGTGTTAAAAAAATAAATCGTGAAAGTATGTATATGTTTTAAATTGTATAAAAGACTACTCAACTATTTTTACATCAAACGGACATCGCATAAGAAACTTTTAATTAATTAGAATAGTAGTACACAGTTTAATTTATAATTGAATAAAATTTTAAGAAATTTAGAAAAGTTCTCTTTTTAGTGTAATTTAACTTATTTTTTCTGACATTTTTCTAGTGAATCAAGACTTATTTATAAAGGAAGAAAATTTTATAAATAGTATACTTCTATATAGTAGTAGTAATTTATACAGGTATGAATATGTCTTTAGGATTTAGTCAAGGTTTAGAGTTAAATTTAATGATGACCAAACGTTTTCTAAATGCAAGTATCATTGACCCGACAAATGATTTTACCAGCTTTCTTCCATATATAGGAAGAAAAAGATCAAAAATGTGGAGAGATATAAGTGAAAGTTTGGAAAGTCAAGAACACGAAGCAAGTATAATAAACAGTACAAATCGGGGTTGTTTAAAAGAAAGAATTCTTGATTTACTGTCGCAATCAGTAAAAAAACCTTCAGGACCATATTTATTGTTTATAGGTGTTGGTGCAGGAGTAAACGAAAAACTTATTGCAGATATTGTTTGTACTGAATATAAAAGATGCGAAATAGGAATTCTAGATGGTTCAATAGATAATGCAGAAATTGTGAGAGATAGACTTTTTGAACATTTAGATGACAAAATGAGCATATTTAGATCAGACATTAAAATATTCAATAAAACTTTTGAAAACTTTTCGTTACAGGGAATACATGAGTTAAGAAAAGAAATAGGAGATCGACCAATTCTTGCGGTCAGTTTGAACAATACCAAAAACAATCGTAAAGATATAATCTTAAATGAAAAACCATATACGGATTTTTCTTACTCTGTAGTATTTGCAAATTTATGCAGAGAACAAGATATATTATTATGCGGAGAACATACATTTCCAAAATTAAAACAAACAGATAACATTGATGAATATAGAAAGCACCTTACTGATTATATGGAAGATTCGTATAAAAATACAGATTTCCGAGAATGGATGATTGATAGATATAAAAGAAAATATAAAATGGTCCCTGAAAAAGTAAGAGTTGAAATAGAAAAATTGTATGAACAACTCGAAGAAGGTTTTACAGTAGAACCAAAATATGATGTGCTTGATAAGAATAATTTACCTAAAACAATTCCATTATACGTTAGTGGAAAATTAACAATGAAACTCGCAAAAGAGTTATTTGAAAAAGCAAATTTATATCCTATATACGAATTTCAAAGTGAAAATGAATGGCATAAAATTACTATTGCAAAAATAAAAGAACACCAATCCACATCAACAGAATCTCAAATGACATGGTTCAAAAACGCAATAACAGAAAATTATGAGAAAATAAAAAATAATTATCCAAAAAAAGAATTGGCATTAATAGAAGCGATTAAAAAAACCACATATCAAATTAAAGATGAAAAAATAATCCCTCCATATGAAAATAACCAAGATAAAGCAGAATATTTAAAAAACCTTGAATTAGTTGCAAGAAATTTTGGAATAATAGTATCTTTATCAAAAAAAGAGAGAGGAATTCCTTGCAGATATCAGACAGAACTTCAAGATCTTGCACGTTCATTTAACATAAAATAGTATATAATACCATTACTGTTAATTTGCCAATTTAACCCCTTTTTATAAACAAAATCTTGCCAGCGACTATAAACAACCTTCACAATCAATATAAACCTACCAAAAGTCTCCTTAATTGTGAGAGTCAAAAAGAGGGGAATTTTCCTATTGATGTTCTTTATGTCCATTCTTGTAGTTGGAATACTTTTTACAAATACAAAAAATTCACCTTCAGAAACTACTGTTTTTAATAGTAAATCAACAATATTTACAAACAATGATAATAATATCCCTAGTTCGGATACGCACGTATACAATTGGACACATCAAGGAATAAATTACTTAACAAATTTTAGCATTTCAAAAGAGGATTATCAATTCTATAAAGATCAAAAAAGAACATGGTGCTGTAATGATTGGAAAAAATATATCACACCATACGATCCAACAATTGTACAAATTGCAAATAAGATAAAAAATGATTTTCCAAACGATACAGAAAAGGCAATTATCAATTTCGCAGAATCTGCAAAATTCCAGTATGACAAGGATTACAACGGTGAAGATAATTATCCAAAATATCCTATAGAAACAGTAATTGATGGTAGAGGTGATTGTGAAGACTTGGCATTTCTTACAGCAGCATTATTAAAAAATTTAGATATCAAAACAGTATTATTATATTATAAACAACATGTCGCAATCGGCATTGAATGTAAAAACAATTGTACAGGAACATATTATACTTACAACAACACAAAATATTACTTCTTAGAAACTACTGCAGGAGCAGATGTCTGGACAATCGGTCAAGCAAATCAAAAATATATTGATGAAACACCTAAAATTGAAGAAATTTAATTTTTTCTAAATACCTCAAAAGACAAATAATAACCTTTTTTACTCATTATGACGTAAAATTTGTAAAATCATCTTATATACACAACAAGACATATATGGTAATGCACTACTGAAAATAGTTCACACAATATTTTCATGTAACAGAGAATATTTTCAAAAGTAACAAAAAAGTAACAAGGGGGTAAAATATATGTATACTGAAAATAATATTTGTGGATGCAAAAATAATGATGAGTGTTACGAAAATGACACAGAACAGGTAATGACGGAACTAATCATAAAAGCAAAAGAAGAACTAATAAAAGAAAAAATAAAGAAAAAACTTGAATTAATAGAAGGGGAAAAATTGGATCAACTTGTAGACCTATTAGTTGAAGCTAAATTAGATATGCACAAAAACATGATGACGATGACCAAAAACAAAGAAAATATTAAAGAAAAAATCAAAGCGATATGGCATAAAGATTAATTGAAAAAATAAAAAAGGAATGATACTAATGGAAAACCAAAAAAAATATGTGCTTCCGGAATTAAGATATAAATATGATGAATTAGAACCTTACATTTCAGAAGAGCAACTAAGACTACATCATACAAAACATCACAAATCATACGTTGATAAATCGAATGCAATAATTGAGAGTATCGACATAGAAAGAATAAATGAAAAAGAAATTGACATGAAGGCAGTTTTAAAAGAATTATCTTTTAATGTTTCAGGACATTTACTTCATTCATTATTTTGGAAAAACATATCTCCAATAAGTTCCATATCGAAGAAAATGCCCAATGCATATTTGTTAAAAGGTATAAAAGAAGACTTTGGTAGTTTTGAAAGATTTAAAAAAGAATTCACATCGACTGCTTTAAGTGTAGAAGGTTCTGGATGGGCAGTACTTGCATTATGTCAAATAACAAAAAGACTCATAATTATGCAAATTGAAAAACATAATGTAAATATAATTCCAACTTTTGGAATATTACTCGTCTTTGATGTTTTTGAACATGCATATTATGTTGATTATAAAAATGATAGAATGAAATATATAGAAGCACTTTGGAATTTAACCAATTGGAAAGAAGTCGAAAGAAGATTTGATTCAGTTTCAATTTACATAGACAATATGATTTAGATGATATGAACAACATATCACATACAACAACATAACAATTACATAATAATTACAACATCATAAATCGGGGGCGATACTCATGAAAAATAATATGAACATTAGTTATGTACTAGTTTTTATGTGCACATTTTTGCTTTTTTTATCAGGATGTACACAAAATCAAAATCCGGTAAATCCATCGGAACCAAATCCAGTAGTGATTCCGCCGGTAACTCAACCACCTGTAGTGACTCCACCAACCCAAACAAATTATCAAATAGCACGATCGGTAGCGGAAAGTTTCATTTTGCAGACCGCAACGTATAAATTTGATGGAAGCAATCTTATGTTTAATGAATCATTGACACTAGATTGTGGCGGAACTATTTGTTATCAGTTTGTATATAATTTTGTTTCTTCACACGCAGGATATGGTGACAGAACAGGTCAAAATCTTCCAATTGTCATGACTAATCATCAAATTATTGTGACAGTAATAAATAAAAAAGTATATGATGCATATATAGACCACGCATGGAATAGTATAACAAAGTTATCAATAATATAATCAAACAACGCATCATACATTTTAATTATTTTTTTTATTGATTCTTTTCATCAAAAACAATTTTTTAATTAAATTATTTTGGGGGAAATTTTATAGGAAATAATGTATTCAGTAGATATAATTATAATCACATGTAATAAAAATCAGGAGGCGATTTTCATGACAAATAAAAATGATAAATATGAATATCACAAACAAAATGACTACCCTGGAGAAAGGATAGCTGAGAAAAAAAGAGTTTCTGACAGAGAAGAAGCTGCCAGTAAAAGATGCGATATAAAAGTTGCAGAAAAAGGTAGAACTGACGAAATAAAAGCAGACAATAGAGTCGCAATGAAAGGCAGAATGGATAATAAAATAATGGAATCTGAAATAGAAAAAACCGAAGAAAGAACAAGAAAAGCGGATGGAAACAGCAACACCGTAAACATAATTTTGGCTAGCATACTATTAGTTTTCATAGCAGGATTGGGTTGGAGTTATATGACTATACAACAACAATCTAATGATATAGATGCTCTTAATTCACAAATCTCAAATCCATCAGAGCCAAATCCGGTAGTAATTCCACCTGTAACTCAACTACCTGTAGTGACAACACAAACTAATTACCAGGCAGCACAAACAACAGCAGAGAATTTTATTAAGCAACTACCAACGTACAGTTATGATGGAAGTAATCTTAAATTTAACAAATCGCTAACACTAAATTCAGAGAATTGTGGCGGAACTATTTGTTATCAGTTTGTATATGATTTTGTATCATCACATTCAGGATATGGTGACAGAACAGGTCAGAATCTTCCAATTGTCATGACTAATCATCAAATTGTTGTAACAATAAGAAATGGCGTAGTATATGATGCATATATTGATCATGCTTGGAATAGTGAAACCCAAAAGAAATTAGTATCCGCACCTTAAATATTTTTTAAATTTTTTTATTTTTAATTAAACAAAATAATTTCAATGATTCAATGAAGGTGATAACATGAATAAAAAAGGTTTATCAGGTTGGTTGGTTTGGGCAGTAACGTTTTTAATATTGGCAATAGTTGCCGGAATATTTGGATTTGGAGTTATTTCGGGAATTTCATTAACAGCAGCCAAATGGATGTTAGTAATTTTTGTTATATTATTTATAATTTCAATAGTGGCCCACACAATAAAGAAGGCTTAACTTTTTTTATTTTTTATTAAATTTCATAATAAAATATTTTAATAATTTTAATAATTAAAATAAAACAGGGTGATTAAAATGACGAAATCTAGTAGAGGCGGAAGAATGACCGCGGCAAAGAAACGAGCCGCAAATACTGCAGGTGGTAAAGGAATGATAAAAAACAGACCCGCAGGAAAAAATATAATGAGGACTTAAATGACTCAACAATTTTTTGATTCACGGTTGAGAACACTTTTTTTTAATACGAAATATTTTCAATACAGGTTACTAAAATACATCAAAAATAGTTTAAGTCCGCACACGTTGCAATTCAATACTCAAGACGAGTTATCTATTTGTAAAGTGTGCTTAAGAAGACAGCAAATGCCTTAATATTTTTTCATATAACGTTTTTTGACCATTATTTTTGACAATTAATTAGAAAGTGATTGATTAGTGAAAATGATTAATTAGTAAATGATGGAGGTAATAATATGGCATATTTAGAAATATTACTTGGATTTTTGATAAGTCTAATCATATCAGCAATTATTATTTTTATAGCTGCGAAATTGCTAGGCGAAAAAGAAGGATTTGGCACGGCTATATTAGCAGCACTTGCTGGCGCAATAATATTTGCAATCGTATCATACTTCATAGGAGTAGGTTTAATTGCTGCAGCAATTGGTGGAATAGCTTGGCTTGTCGCTCTTGGCACTTTATACGAGATAGGATTATTCAAATCTTTTGTTATAGCTGTTATCATATGGGTTTTTGCAACCATCGTTAGTTTAGTATTGCCTACTATAATAGGACCATTATAGAATTGTAGGACTACTTTAAAAAAATGATAATAAAACCAAAATAAAAATGATGATATAAGTAAAATTGGTGATAAAATGTTTTTCAAAACAATATTAGGAATTATGGCAGTTCTTGCTGCCATATGGGTAATATACGATGTAATTAAAAATAATAAGAAACTATCAGACGGCATGAAATTGTTATGGATAATACTTGCCATACTTTTTAACATAATTACAGCAGTAGTATATTATTTTGTTGGCAGAAATGCAAAAAACGATTTATTCGCATGAAATAATAGTTTATTATAATAACTAACTTAAAAAAATAAATAATTTATTTCAATAAATAACTAATTTAGAAAAATACTTTCAATAACTAAAATGATATGGAGGAATAATCATGAACAATATCAATAGATACGATGGAATTGGGAAAAAATACTTTACTTTAATGATA
>JBAZVA010000066.1:0-6768 GCA_041661165.1 Candidatus Woesearchaeota archaeon
AATTACAAATTATATGCAGACAAAACGTTGGGTATTTGGTGAGTTTGTTGTGTTTGAAAAGGGTCCTGAGCATAATCACATTTTAAAGGGATTTCGAAGAATGACTGATTATTACAAATGTTATTCAGAAGTTAGAGTTAAAGTTCATTGGTGGAAACCATCAGGATTAAAAGATAAGCCTGATTCTGGATTTGTAAGAATTTGGATTGGAGAAAAGAAGTGGACTCTAGTAAAGGATTTTCAAGGAAAATTTCAAGAAAATTCAAAAATATGGGGAATGAGAAATTTTTTCGATAAATATTTTTTTAGAAAAGAATACGATACTCAAATAATTCCTGCTATAATTTCAGATATTTATGGTGTTGCTGCGGTTGCAAGAAAAGAACTTGGAATGGAATGCATATCATACGAAGACGGTTTAAGTAGAACAAAGAATTGGAATTAAAATTGGTAATGTTACATGGCAGAAGAGCGATTATTACAAGGACCACAGGAAGTGGTTTTCGATGGTATTTTTTCTATTAAAGATATAAATAAAGCGGTATTTGATTTTTATACTCAGAATGGGTATGTCTATTTTGAAAAGTTTATGACTGAAACAGTTACAGAAAAAGGAAAAGATTTTAGTATGAAAGGAGATTTTAAAAAGAAATTAAATTATTATTCCGAGGCAGTTATTTCCTACAAATTAAAAGGAAAAAATATTACTGATGTTGAAGTTTTAAGAGATAATAGAAAATTTGTTTATAATAAAGGTATAATTAGAATAGAGATTGAAAGTATATTAAAAACAGATCTTGAAGGACGTTTTGAAGTAAGTCTTTTTGCGTACCTTTATCGTGCATTTGCAGAAAGATTTTTTTTTAAGCGAGATATAGATGTTCTTATGGAAATAGTTACAAGAGATTATAAAAAAGGTCTTTCGATTATTCGTGGCGTATTGAATTTACAGAAGTATAATTAGAGTTATTTTCTTTTTAACCTTGAGTAAGTTTTCTCACCAGCTCTCACATATGGTGTAAATAATTGTATTTATTAGAAGCAATGGTAGAAACTTCGAACATTAATTTGCATACCAGTAGTTTGCTGGTCAGAAGACTTACAATTATAGTCGTATTTGCCAAAACGAATGATTTATAAATAAAACCTCGATTTTTTTCTAATATATATAGTCACATTTGTGAGGGTAGGAAAGCGGTCAAATCCGCAGGACTTAAGTGGTTTGCCTTATATGGGCTTTATCCTTAGAAATCCTGTCGCTTAGTGCGTTCGCGGGTTCGAGTCCCGTCCCTCACATTTTTTTTAATCGGTGGTTAACCGTAGTTAACCGCCGTCGGAAGGTACTGGTCGAAAACTGTACTTCGACACCCGTCCCTCACATTTTCGCCTTTGTAGTTCAGCGGTGGAACACCTGACTTGTAATCAGGAGGTCGTGAGTTCAAATCTCACCAAAGGCTTTTTGCTTATTCTAATTCGTTTTCTTATTCTACTTGTTATTCTTAATGGCTAGCCGAAGGTGAGATAAGGAACGTTAGTGACTGCATCTCACCAAAGGCTTATTCTTTATTCTAATTTATTTTCTAAGTTATTTTTATATACACTAATATGTTCCTTATTTCTATGGAAAACTACTATGATGCAACATCAAAGAATTATGACGAATTGTATGGCGAAGAGCAGTTAAAGAAAATTGCTTTTATTAAACAGCACATAACAATTCCCGATGATTATTTTGTTTTGGATGTTGGTTGTGGTTCTGGTGTGTCTTCTGCACTTGCGGCAAATGTTGCTGGTATTGATCCTTCTGTTGAACTTGTAAAACTTGCGAATAAAAAAAATATAACTGCAATTTGTGCGTCTGCCGAAGATATTCCATTCGAAGATAAACATTTCGATGCAGTGATTTCACTTACTGCGATTCAAAATTTTTATGATATAAAAAAAAGTTTGGAAGAAATAAAAAGAGTAGGAAAGAAATTATTTATTTTAACAATTCTAAAGCGCTCAGAAAAAACAGACAAAACAAGACAGTTAATATCAGAAATTTTCAGTGACTATAATATTAAAGAATTAGAAGAAGAAAAGGATATTATTTTTATAATAAAATAGTTATCATGGTTCTGTCACAAAGTTTTCACAAGCAAGCAGACAGTATGTAGTATTATATTTGCTATTTCTACCATTACAATAGTTGGTACAATTATTAGCACTATATGTAAAGGCTGGTGAGAAAACTTATGACAGAACTGTAATTTGCCAATACCTTTTAAGCACATCCACAAAACATTTAAAAACAATCATCTTATCATTATGTACGCGATGAACTATAAAGAGGTACTTCTGGAATTAGTAAAGGATAAAAAGATAATTCTTGCAACACATTGGGATGCAGATGGCGTATCTAGTGGTGCAATGGTTTATCACTTAATAAAAAATCACATAAAAGAAATAAACACCATTTCTAAGGGCGAAGTTTTTTTAATAACTCCAAAAGATATAGAAAAATTTGAAGATTATGATTATGTAATTTGTGTCGATATAAAACCATCACTCAGATTGCCGCACGAAAAAGTAATTTATTTTGATCATCATCCAAATGATAATGTAAATAATTTCAAATTAACGATTTATGATCATTCTTATCAATCAACATCTTTATTGTTATATGAAAAGTTATTACAAAATGATAAACATCCTTTATACATTTTTTTAGCATTGCTAGGATATTTCGGAGACCAGGGAGAATTAAGTGATTTGCCAACAGAAATAAAAATTTTGGCAGACGAAATGATTCCTGAATACATGAGACTTTTAAAATCATACGGTGGTGGATATTATACCGTACTAGAATCTTTAGTATCAAGTTTAAACGTTGGAAAAAGAATGGATTGGTCTGGTGACATTTGTTTAGAACTTTTAATGGCAATTGAACATCCTGAAATGTTTTGCGTAGTTCCGCAGTATGAAACAATTTTAAGATATAAACAGCATTTAAAAAATTTATACAACAGGCCAATATCGATAAATTCATCAGGTCATTTGGATTTTGTTGTAATAGAATGTCCACAAAATATTCAAGGAGTATTGTGTGCAAGATATCTTAAAAAAAATCCAATTTTAATTATGAACAAAAGAAACGGATGGTATGTCGGTTCAATGAGAGTACCTGATGAACACAAACTTGACGCAGGTATACTTTTAGAACATCTTTCAGACAAAATTAAAACTTTCGACGGTGGCGGTCACACAAAAGCTGGTGGATTTAGATTTAAAGAATCAGAAATTGATTCTGTTTTAGAATTTATTTCACAGTTGACTGAAAAAGAGCTAGTGGAAATTGCAAATTCTCCTCATAAAGAAAAGTGCGTTCAGGAAAATGTTATTGTGTATGATTAATTTTTATATTGTAATTAATAATAATATTTATATACTTCTAAACAACTAGTTTTACTTGGAACTAAGTGTTCTAATAAAATAGTTAGTGGGTGATGATGTGGCACAAATGAGTAAAATAATGAATTTTTTTGGTGTTGGGAGTAATGTTATAGTTAATTATTCTAGTCAAAATGAAGTGAAATTATCAAAAGTATTTACAGAATTAAGAAGATTAAATATTGATGATTCTGCATTGAATCGTTTAATAGATGAATTAATTGAAAATACGAAGAAGTTAAACGAAACATCTGAAGTCATGATGAACAAAGCAATAGAATTTAAGACTAAAATGGAAGAAATTGAAGAAATAAAATTATAAATAATTATTCTTTTTTCTTCTTAGAAACTTTTAGAGGCTCAATAACAGTTTTGTCAGAAATGATTGCAGATTGTCCTGATTCGTCTTCAATAGTTAATTTGCAAGACTCTTGTCCCCACATAATCTTTTGAAGTTTTTTAATAATGTTTTTTGCTTTGTTTCTTTCTTCTTCGTCTTCTGCAGTGTCACGAAGTATTTCTGATTGTTTTTTAATTCTGTTTAAGATTCCTTCAATATTTGTAACATAACCATTAGAAGTTGCCATGCTTTCAACAGTTGCAATGTGCGGTAATTTAATTGTCGCGTAAGAACTTTTTACAACTCTTACTTTCATATCTTCTTCTGATTCAATATTGAATATTAGTTTTTTTGGATTTTCTTCCTTTTCTCCTTCAATATCTGATTTGTGATAGTTACAATCAGGATTTTCGCAATTCATAGAAAAAATGTGTAGAAGTCCAAAATAAGGAATTTCTCTTTCTGATTCGCAAAGTTCTAGTGTTTTTTGATTACACACAGGGCAAAGTTCTCCCTTAATACATGCAGGAGCGTCTGTAATTTCTCCTCCATCTTGTTTCTGCTCAGATTTTTGTTCCTTCTCTTTATGCTCTGTTTGTTTTGTGCTCATAATATTAAATAATTCAATTTGGTTTAAAAAGATTTCTCCGCAAGTCTTAAAAATGTTTCGAATTGTGAGAGTGTACTTAAAGTCTTTCTATCGGCAAGCAGAACAGTATAGAAAACTTAGAGTTTTCTATTAGAAGTTCTTTTGAACTTCTTTATGCAGTATATTAGACCAGTTCCAATAGTACTTTCTATTTAGTACAATTATTTGCAATATAAGTAAAGGCCGGTAGAAATACTTTTCAAACAGAATGTAATTGAAATGCCTATCCTAGACGATAAACAGTCGCACATAGCATCGTTACTTTAATAAAGTCTTAGAGGTTAATAATAATTTATGAGACTATTTGCATGCGGAGATATTCACGGGGACACTGATTTAGCGTCAAAACTAGCAAAAAAAGCAAAAGATGCAAATGTAGATGTAATTGTATTAACTGGTGACATTACAAGTCACACACAAGAGTTTGAGAACTTAATTGGTCCATTCAAGAAATTAAACAAAAAGATATTCATAATCAACGGAAATCATGACGATTTAGAAACAACAGAATTTATTTCAAAAAAATATGGTCTTTATCATCTTAATAAGAAATCTTATGTTGTTGACGATGTTACTCTTTTTGGTTGTGGTGGCTCAAATGTCGGATTAGCAAGAATGTCTGAAGATGAATTGTTTGACTACATAAAAAAATCACATGATTCTGTTTTCAATTTAGATAGTAAAATAAATAACAATGCAGATAATAAAAAAGCTAAAACAAAAATAATGATAACTCACAATCATCCGTCAAAAACAATGATGGCAAATTTAAGTAATATAGTAAAGGGAAGCGATGGTGTTCTATCAGCAATCTATGAATTAAAACCAGAATTTTTATTGTGCTCTCACGTTCATGAAGGAAAAGGAATAGAAGAAATGATTGGAAAGACTAAAGTAATTAACGTAAGTAAAATAGGGAAAGTATTAGATTTGTGATTTTTCATTTTAATTAAAGTTATAAAAAGTAGTATCTTCTGCAAATAACATAACAAACTATTTAAGCCTTCAATTATCTTTTTATAATATGAAAATTGCTATTGGTACTCTAAACAAAGCAAAAGTAAGTGCTGTCGAAAATATAATTAAAAAAATTTGGAATGATGTAGAATTTTATTCTATCGAAACTGATTCTAAAATAAGTGCACAACCATTAACTGACGAAGAATCTATTCGCGGTGCAATTACAAGAGCAAAAGAAGCTATAATAAAAGTCAATAAACAATATGATGTAAATGTTGATTATGGTATAGGTCTTGAAGGAAATGTTCAAAATAATAGTTATGGCCTGTTTTTACATGGATGGGTTGCAATTGTTGATAAAGAAGGACAAATTGGTTTAGGACAAAGTGCGAGTGTGCAATTACCTAAAAAAATAGAAAATAGAATTAATACGGGAGAAGAATTAGGTCCAATGATGCAAAAATTATTAAAAGATGATGAAAACAAAATAAGACATTCAGAAGGTACTAATGGCGTATTAACAAACGGACTTTATACACGTGTAAATGAATTCGAAGATGCAACAAAATGTGCTTTTGCAAGATTTGTAAATAAGAATTGGTATGATTAATAAATTTTTAAAATTTTCGTTGTTTTTTATTTCTATCCTTTAATTACAGCAACAGGACTTAATTTTACAATAACTTTAGCAATTCCTGCACCTTCTACTGTTTTAATTACTTCTGTTACATCTTTGTAACACGCAGGTGCCTCTTCAACAATTCCTTTCTTGGATGCAGACTTAATTATTATGTGCTTGTCATTAAGTTCTTTTGTAATAGTTTCAATATCCATACTGTTTAATGCAGAGAATCTACTCATTACTCTTCCTGCACCGTGGCAAGTTGAACCAAAAGTTTCTGCTTCTGCTTTGTTAGTTCCACATAAAATATATGAAAATGTCCCCATTGAACCAGGAATTAATACAGGTTGTCCTACACTTCTGTATTTCAAAGGTATCTCAAGATGTCCTTTTCCAAACGCTCGTGTTGCACCTTTTCTATGAATTAACATTTCTTGTCCATCATAGATTTCTCTTTTACAAATGTTGTGCGCAACATCATACAAAGTCGAAATTTCACAATCAAAATGTTTCTTAAAAATTTGTTTAATCTCGTGTGATATTATGTGTCTGTTTGCCCATGCAAAATTTGCACTCGCACTCATTGCACTAAAATAATCTTGTCCAACTTTGCTTGTTATTGGCGTATAAATTAAATCTTTGTCCGGCAATTTGTTAAATATATCAGGATGTTCTTTTTGCATTTCACGAATATAATCAGAACAAACTTGATGGCCAAGTCCTCGTGAGCCTGTGTGAATCATAATTATAACTTGATTTTTTTTA
>JBAZVA010000067.1:0-6601 GCA_041661165.1 Candidatus Woesearchaeota archaeon
AAGAAATCGAGTAGTATTGCTATTAAAAAAGCTGATCGTGTTGCTCACGATGGTGTTATTGTCGTTGTTGAAGGACAAGGTAAGGCTCTTCTTTTAACTCTTCACTCAGAAACAGATTTTGTAGCAAGAAATATTGACTTCGTAAATCTAGCAAATGAGCTCGCTCAACTAGCATGGACAGAAGGAGTAGAAACAATGCAATCAAAATCACTTGATATTATTAATCCTGTAGTTCAAAAAGTAGGAGAAAAAATTGAACTGGGTAAGGTAGAAATAATTGAAGGTGATGTTATCGGAAGCTACGTACACGGGGGAAAGAGTGCAGTAATAGTAAATCTTACTGGAGGATCTCCTGAATTAGCCAAGGACATAGCTATGCATATCGCTGCTATGAAGCCAGCATTTATCAAAGCTGATGACATAACCGAAGACGATAAAACAAAAGTCATTGAAGTTTTTGAAAAAGAAGTTGCAGAGTCAGATAAACCTGAAGAAATAAAAAAGAAAATGTTAGAAGGAAAAATTTCTACATACTTTAAAGAGCAAACATTAATGGATCAATTTTTTATTAAAAATCCAGACATAACAATCTTTAATTTATTAAAAGAAAAAGGAGCTACTCTTGTTCGTTATATTCAGGAATCTATCGGCTAATAATTATGACTCTAGCTATTATTATTTTCATCATATCAGCGATAGGAGCACTTGGAATGCTGCTATTTCGATCTTGGGAAATAAAAACTTCTAGAATAATAATAGAAGAAGAAAAAGCTAATTTTACACCAGAACTATCCTTTAGAAATATTGAAAAAATTATATTATATATAACAAAACATATAATTCAATGGGTAGTTTTGTTTAGTGTTAAGGTTTGGTATAAAATAGAAACAAAAGTAAAATTCTTAATTAAAAATAAGTTACCTAAAATAAACAATTTTTTTATTAAGAAAAATAATAATATAGATTCAAGAAAAATATCATTCGTTCAAAGAGCAGTAATTGAATCAAAAATAAAAATAAAGAAAGTTAAGGAAAAGATAAAAAAAGAACACGAAGAAGCATTGGAGGAAATAAAAGAAGAGGTTGATAAAATTATATAATATGCTAGTATAGTTGAGTAAGAAAATGGTTTTGTGTTAATGAAGTTTAAGTTTTGCATATTATAAATATGCCGGCATAGCTGTCTTGGTAGACAAGACACAAGGTTGGTTAATATTAAGTTATTTAAAATTGTTATATGTTTGCCGGCATAGCTCAGTTGGTAGAGCGCCACTTTTGTAAAGTGGATGTCCGGGGTTCGAATCCTCGTGCCGGCTCTAGAAAAAAGATGTCTAAATGACATCTTTTTTGCTGGCACGAGGATTCGAAAGGCGCAGGCTGACGAGCCGAGCCGGGGTCGCGAGATTTTTCACCAGAAAAATACTTGTGACGATTCCTCGTCTGCCGGCTTCATTATCTCTATTTAGTAACTCGTGACGATTCCTCGTGTTGGGCTCAAACACGTACCCTAAACGGGTGTTTTTTCTCGGCACGAGGATTCGAAAGCCGGACCGCGTCGGCGGGAGGCAGGGTCGCGGAAATTTCTAGCAAGAAATTATCTGTGACGATTCCTCGTCTGTCGGCTCATATTAAGTGTTGGCTCAAAAAAAACACCCTTAAGGGTGATTTTTTTTGACACTATAATTAATTCGTCTTTATTGTCTCCACCACTGGAGTTTTTACTGATGATGCATTTTTAGATTTAGTAGATTTAGCTGGAGTTTCTTCTGGCTTCTTAATACTCTCAAGCTCTGGAAATGTCTTCTCAATCGCTTCTACTGTTTGTAAACCACTATATACCTTGCCATTTATAACAATAGCGGGAAGATTATCTGGAACTTTATATATAGACGTCATAGCTCTAATAGAAGATAAATCCAGATTGTAATCAAATGAATAAACACGTAGATTTGGATATTTTTCTCTTAGAGAAGTAAGGACATATCCTTGTTTTGTACAATCATCACATTTATTATTTTTATAGAAGTAGAGAATAAATATTGATTTTTCACCACAACGATCAGTAATCTTTTTCATCAAAAGATAATCCTTGATTTCAAGTAGAGAATAATATTTTTTAAGAGAAACAACATTACTATCATCAGTCCCAATATTATTTTCACTAAATGTTATTTTATCTGCTAACGAATTTAATTCAGATGATAAAACATTTGTTGAAACATCCTTACATGACAATTCTTGAAGTAGAGAAAATTGAGTCTCAGAAGACATAAGGTCAACAGAGATTTTATCTTCAATATTCTTAAGTTGATCAATTTTTTTATTGGATAAATAATTTGAAATCCAAAGTCCTGATATAAAGATTGTGGAAGTAATAAATAAGACTATTACATATTTTTTCCAATCATTTGGTTCGTGTTGATGCATGATAATTAATTGTTTGTCACACGACGTTCGAATGTCCAACTTGACTCCTTTGAGAAGATAGCATTATAAATTGCTCTCAACATCCAAAACGGTGCTATTACACTATAAATAATAATAAAATATAATATTGATATAGAAATAGTCACCTTACCGTCTGACATCTTTCTACCAATCAATACAGATACAATAACAAGTATATACAAAATTACAGAGAAGAACAATGCAGCTTTTGTACTCACAAAAAACCAATCAAATTTATAGTTAAAATTAAAAATATGACTAAACCCAATTGTCTGGATTTCAATTGTTTTGTGATATATAAATTTAATAATATTACCAACCACATTTACAAAAAGAAAGATAACTCCCAAAATACCAATAATTCCAGAAGGTAATGTAAATAAAGCGACAGTTCCATGTTTTTTCTTAAACAATAATCTTCGATAATCAATTAAATTTTTAATAAAACCATATATCCATCTTAGTCTTTGGCGATATAGTTTTACTACTGAATTTGGAGTATTTGTATAAACAAAAGCATCTGGACAGTGATCTATTTTATAACCATTTTCTTGCATACGTAAAGCGATTTCTTGATCTTCCGTATTATGTGCTTTGTGATAATTACCTAATTCATCAAAAACTCTTTTTCTAAAAATAGAAAAAGGACCAGGAGTTACATGAATACCACCCATAAATCCCAACATCTTCTTTGTATAAATTGACATATCATACTCAACTTTTTGAGCTGACTGAATCATATTTTTTGGATTATAGACAATAATTGATGGTGCAACAGCCATAGTCATTTCATCATTTTCAAAATATTTCATAATTCTTTTCAAGGCTTGATTATGAACAAAAGAGTCAGCATCAAGACAACCAAAAAATTCCGAATCAGTATTTTCTAGCGCAAAATTTAGAGCTGTATGCTTTCCCCCATTTTCCTTATGAAAAGCTCTTATGTTTTTACCATTATCGAGATTTTTAATTAAATCCCAAGTATTATCTTTACTTCCATCGTCTATTAGAAAAATAGTAATTTTATCTTTTGGATAATCAAGCTCATTAAGTGATTTTACTGTCTTTTCGATTGTTTCGTGCTCATTATAGCAAGGAACAGCGATAGTGACTGCAGGATAATTTTTCAGCTCTAAAAAGTCAGGATGTTTAATGATATGACGGCGTTTTTCAATAAATGTCATCAAAAAAAATATCTGTACATATACAGAAATAAAGGAAAATACGTAGAAAATGATGTCATATATTCCAACCATTACTAGAGTGAATTATATCATAATTAGGCATAATTTCAACCCGTATTTTTACTTGATAAATATTATTTTATGATATAATAATTTTATTGACCCCTTCATAAATTACAGTCACGATTATAAAATATAAAGGGCTTAATAAAATATTATCAATAATTTAATAAATTGTTCATAGTTACTCTAATTTAGTAATTATGATCTGTTTCTAACGTGATGGAAAATAACAAAAAACAAGGTTTGAATACACCAACAGCGATAGTTGCTGCCGGCGTGCTTATAATGTTAGCAATATTAATAACTAATGGTGGCAGTAAAACAAATTCAGATTCAAATAAAGAAAAAACTTTATCTGAACAAGTTGGAGTAAACAAAGATAAATTTACACAATGTATGAAAGATACAGATTTGCAAGTTCTTAGAACAAACACTGGTCTTGTAGCTGATAATGCAATGAAAGGAGTCCCTGCCGACCAAAGAGGCACTCCATACAGTGTAGTTATTGGAAAAAATGGAGTAAAAACTGAGATACGAGGAGCTTATCCAAAAGAAGATATTAAAAAATTAATAGATGAAGTAACAGCAGGAAAAGTTACTACGCCTTATACTGGAGAAACAACTGGTTACCAAGAAGGAGATCATATTTTAGGAAATCCAGATGCTCCCATTGTAGTAGTTGAATATTCTGATTTAGAATGTCCTTATTGTAAAAAATTCAGTGCCTCAATGAAAGAAATAGTTTCTGAATCAAATGGAAATGTTGCATGGATTTATCGTCATTGGGTAGTTCATCAAGGAGCATTACCAAAAGCTGGAGCAGCAGAATGTGTAGCTAAATTAAAGGGAAACGAAGCTTTCTGGAAATATATTGATTTAGTCTTTGGTTTAATGAAAACAGAAGAAGATACAACTTCAACTGCAAATCTTTAATACTATAAAAAAGATAAATAAAAACGATTAGGCCTAGGCCTAATCGTTTTTATTTATCTAAATTCTAATCAAAATAATTTTTTAATCTCGCAATTTTTTCATTATTGCGTAGTTTTTCATGAACCTTAGCTTCAATTTGACGAATACGTTCACGAGTAACACCAAATTCTTGTCCAACTTCTTCTAGTGTATGCTGTACCCCATCATTTAAACCATAACGAAGCTCTAAAATTTTTCTTTCTTTTGGACTCAATGTTTCAAGAACTTCTTTTATCTGATCAGACAAAATTCTTCTTGATGAATCTTGATCTGGGCGGAGAATTTTATCATCTGGAATGAACTCACCACGAGTTGATTTTTCGTCGTCATCTCCAATTGGTTGCTCCAAGGAAACTGTTTCTTGATTTATTTGTTCAATGATATGAATTTTTTCTACTTCTAAATTCATCTCTGTTGCAATTTCTTCTACAAGAGGTTCACGCCCTAAATCTTGAGACAGACGTCTAACAACTTGTTTATATTTAGAAATAGTTTCTACCATGTGAACAGGGATACGGATGGTTCGTGATTGATCCGCCAAAGCACGAGTTATCGATTGACGAATCCACCAAGTAGCATATGTTGAGAATTTATAACCTTTTGTCCAATCAAATTTTTCAACAGCCTTAAATAAACCAAGATTACCTTCCTGAATCAAATCAAGTAATGTAAGATCTGAACTTCTTCCAACATATTTCTTTGCGATTGAAACAACCAAACGTAAGTTTGCACGAGCAAGTAAATTTTTAGCTTCAATATCCCCTTTTTCAATTCTTTTTGCAAGTTCTCTTTCTTCATTAGCTGCAATCAAAGGATACTGACCAATTTCTTTCAAATACATCTGAATAGAGTCATAAGTCTTTGCATCCTTACTGTATTTCAAAGCAAGTTTTTCAACATCCCCAGAAGTATCAAGAAGATTTCCACCTTCAAGAACATCAATTCCAGCAACAGAAAAACGATCGTACAGTTCATCTAAGAAAAGAATATCTGTTTCTATATCTGGAAATTCTTTAATAATCTCATCGTAAGTCACAAATCCTCTCTTCTTCCCCTTCTCAATCATATCTAGAGATTTCTTTTCATGATCTTTTTGTTTATTTTCTAGAAGTTCACGTTTCGAAGCTGACAAAATTTTTACTTTTGGCTTAACACCAGAAACCTTTGATTTAGATTTTGATATTTTTTTTACAGCTTTCTTTGCAACTTTCTTAACTACTTTTTTTACAGCTTTTTTTATAATTTTCTTTGTATTTTTTTTAATTATTTTTTTTGCTGGAATAGACTTTTTAACAGGTATTTTTTTTGATACCTTCTTAGTTACTTTTTTTATTAAAGCTTTCTTTTTGGGAACTATTTTTTTTATTTTTTGTTTCATTTTTTTTATCATAAAATTATTGCGACCTATTACTTTTAATTATTTCTAAACGTTCACCTATCTTTTGAATATCTTTAAGTATAGGTCCTGGGTCAAAATCTTCATTTGAATTTGACTGTTGATTAATTTTATCTCTTAATAAATACAAACGTTCCCCTAGTATCTCACCTTCTAGATTGAGAACCAACTCATCTAAATGGCGATTAATATCATTAATGTTATTACCATACAACCTTTCAATATCTAAAGCAAGAAGGTCTCCAAATGGCAAATGAGCTTCATACATCTTATTAAATTCTTCTTCTCCAATTTTTTCTTTTAGTAACACAAAAACATTTTCTTTATTTATTCCAATATCATTTTTATCTTGCAAAAATATAATTCCAAATAATCTTTTTTCTAAACTATCTCTTCTTGAGGTAAATTCATCCTTACTCACTATTATATTTTTTTGTAAATTTGTATTTTCTATAATACTGTGATTTTTTTCATAAACTTCAAAATCTTCAACAATAGCATTTGTCGGTATTCCTGTTTTGGAATTAATTATTGAAAT
>JBAZVA010000068.1:0-6510 GCA_041661165.1 Candidatus Woesearchaeota archaeon
TGTAAAAAACAACATTTCATCATGATTTTTTGCATAACGACAAATTTGAACTGTATCTTCTTCTCTTGTAGTTAATCCGATTATTCCTTTGCCACCTCTATGCTGTCTTCTAAAATTGTCAGGATCAACTCTTTTGATGTAATTTGCTTCAGTTAACATTACAACCATGCTTTTATTAGGAATTGTATCTTTTATAGAAATTTTATCTAAAGCATTAGGAATAACTTCTGTTTTCCGCGCATCACCAAATTTTTGTTTAATTTGAATTAGTTCATCTTGCATAATTTTAATTACTTTTTCAGGAGAAGCCAAAATACCTTCAAGTTCCTTAATTAAAAGAAGTTTTTCTTTATATTCTTCATCAATTTTTTGTCTCTCTAATCCAGCCAAAGCCTGTAAACGCATTTCCAATATAGCTTGCGTTTGTTTATCACTTAATGAATATTTTTTCTTCAAAGTAGCATGGGCTTCTTCTTTTGTATTTGAAGCTTTAATCAATGCAATAAAATCATCAATATTATCAATAGCTATTTTTAATCCTTCCAAAATATGAGCCCTATCTTTGGCTAAATTTAATTCAAATTGCGTTCTTCTTGTAATAATTTCTTTTCTATGTTCAATAAAATATTCTAAAACCTGTTTCAAATTGAGAAGTCTTGGCTGAAACCCGTGCACTAAGGCAATCATATTCATATTAAACTTACATTCAAGTTGTGTAAGCTTATAAAGTTGATTTAAAATTTTGTTTGGATATGAATCTTTTTTAAGTTCAATAACAACACGTATCCCTTGACGATTTGATTCATCGCGAATATCGGTAATGCCTTGAATTTTTTTATCTCTTATTAATTCTGCAATTTTTGTAACTAAATTTGCTTTATTTACTTGATATGGAATTTCAGTAATAATTATTTGGAATTTTCCATTTTTAAGTTCATGAATACCTGCCTTTGCTCGCATCAGAACCCCTCCTCTTCCTGTAGCGTACATCATTTTTATATCCTCAATATTATAGATCATTCCTCCTGTTGGGAAATCAGGACCTTTTACATATTGCATTAGATCTTCAAGTGAAGCTTCTGAATTTTTTGATATATAAATAATCGCGTCTATTATTTCAGACAAATTATGTGGGGGGATATTGGTTGCCATACCAACTGCAATTCCCATTGTCCCATTAATAAGTAATTGGGGGATTTTTGTTGGTAAAACTTTTGGTTCTTGAAAATGCCCATCATAATTAGGCTGGAATTCAACAGTATCTTTATCGATATCAGCTAATATTTCTTCACTAATTTTTTGCATTTTTGCTTCTGTATACCTCATTGCAGCTGGATTATCCCCATCAATCGATCCAAAATTTCCTTGTCCATTAATTAATGGATAGCGAAGTGAAAAATCCTGTGCCATACGAACCATAGAATCATATACAGCACTATCGCCATGTGGATGATATTTACCCAAAACATCACCAACGATACGAGCTGATTTCACATATTTTGATGTAGATCTAAATCCAGCTTCATGCATTGCATAAAGAATTCTTCTATGTACTGGCTTAAGCCCATCTCTCACATCAGGTAAAGCTCTTGATACAATTACGCTCATTGCATAGTCTAAATAACTTTCTTCCATTTCAACTGTAATATCTCTCTGTTTTATGTTTTTTGAAAATAAATTATTAGCTTCTGGAATGGTTTCTGGCGTGTTATTAATCTCTTTTTCTGCATTATTTTCATTTTCATTTCGGTCTTTATTATCCATAGAATTTATATTTCATTAAGGAATAAAATTATAAAAGGAAAAATTTCGCATGAATAATAGCATAGTATATAAAAAAGTGAATAGAGAAAATTTAAGAAATTTTGGATTTTAAATTTTAAATTTTTAAAGAAAAAACCCATTTTAAACAATAAAATTCACATCTTAGCAATATAGCAAGGTTCTAAATCTTATTAATTTATGATAAAATATAAAGAATTTAGGACTTAGAGCTAAGAACTAAGAATTAAGAGTTAAGAGCTAAGAGCTAAGAATTAAGAGCTAAGAACTAAGAACTAAGAATTAAGAGCTAAGAGCTAAGAACTAAGAACTAAGAATTAAGAGCTAAGAGTTAAGAGTTAAGAAAAAATTCTACATTCTATATTCCAAATTCCATATTTTACAAAAAAGATGGCTGATCAAATACAAACTTCTCAAAACTCAAATCAACAAACCGATAATTCTGGAGATTTAAAAGTAAAAATTGAAAGTGTAACACCAGTTGCAGCTGATGAATCTCCTTGGAAAGGGAAATTTGCAGAAATTGTTAATAATCATGAAAACAATACAAGCAAAGAAGATACGGATCAGGGGAAAATAGAACTTAAAAATGAAGAACAGAAACAAGATATTACGGAGCCAGAAAAAATAACTCCGAATGAAAAAAAAGTTGATGCAGCAAAACAAATTAAATCACTTGCAAATAATGTTGATGCTTTAGGGTTTTTTGACAAACTTTTTGGAAAACAAGAAAAAAAAGAAAATATAATATTAGAAGATGATAAAAACGAATTTAACATTACAAAATTAACAGAAAAAGAAAAAATGGAGATTCTACAAACTGAAAAAATGTTTAATGAAGGATTGGCAAGTATTAAAGACTTAATTGCTCCATCTTCATTTGAAGTGAATTTTGATTATATACAGATAGAAGGATTATATGCTCAGACTTATATTGTATTTTCTTATCCTCGTTTTATTGAAGCTAACTGGCTTTCACCAATAGTGAATTTTGATATTACAATGGATATTTCGCAATTTATTTATCCAACAACATCTGCACAAATAATGAAGATTCTGAAACGCAAAGTCGCTCAAATGCAATCTACAATTCGTATGGATGCTGAAAAAGGAAAAGTGCATGATCCTGGTATTGAAACTTCGCTTCAGGATGCGGAAGAATTAAGAGTGCAATTACAGCGTGGTGAAGAAAGATATTTCCAATTTGGTCTTTATATTACTGTTTATGCTGACAGCAAAGACAAATTAAAAAAGATTGACAAACAATTACAGAGTTTATTAGGAGGGAAATTAATTATTACAAAAAAAGCAGATCTTCAAATGGAGCAAGCATTTACATCATGTATTCCATTATGCATGGATCAAGTAGAAGTATTTAGAAATATGAATACATCGCCTTTATCTACTACATTTCCATTTAGCTCATCAGATTTAACATCAAATCATGGGATTTTATATGGAATTAATCGACATAATGACGGACTTGTGATTTTTGATAGATTTTCTTTGGAAAATGCGAATTCTGTTGTTTTTGCTAAATCTGGTGCTGGTAAATCTTACGCAGTGAAACTTGAAATTCTAAGAAGTATGATGTTTGGATCTGATGTAATTGTTATTGATCCTGAAAATGAATATGAAGCATTAGCAAATACTGTAGGAGGAACTTATTTAAAATTTTCTTTAAATTCTGACAGGCGTATAAATCCTTTTGATTTACCAAAACCAATTGATAGAGATGAAATGAAGCCTGGCGATTTATTACGAAGTGCGGTTATAAACTTAAATGGTTTACTTAAATTAATGTTAGGTGAGATGAAACCTGCTGAAGAGGGGATTCTTGATAGAGCTTTAATTGATGTATATGCGACAAGAGGGATTACAATGGATACTCAAGATCCAGGAAGTTTCGCACCACCAACAATGGAGGATTTTTACAGTGTTCTTTCTTCAATGGATGGAGCAACTGAATTAGCTCAAAGACTTCAAAAATTTACTTCTGGGACATATGCAGGGATTTTTAACAAAGAAACAAATGTTGATTTGCGTGAAGGAATGATGGTTTTTTGCATAAGAGATCTTGAAGAACCACTTCGACCTATTGCGATGTATATTATTTTAAATTACATTTGGAATATAGTAAGAAGCAAGCTTAAAAAAAGAATCTTGGTTATTGATGAAGCGTGGACAATGATGCAACATGGAGATTCTGCTGAATTTTTATTTGGATTGGTAAAACGCGCTCGTAAATATTATCTTGGGGTTTCGACAATTACTCAAGATGTTGAGGATTTCTTGACTAGCAGATATGGAAAACCAATTATTACAAACTCATCAATGCAATTATTATTAAAGCAAGCCCCATCCGCAATGGAAGCTTTACAAAAAACCTTTAATTTAACTGAAGGTGAAAAATACATGCTTTTGAATAGCGGAGTAGGTCAAGGGTTATTCTTTGCAGGGTTAAAGCACGTTGCGATTCAAATTATAGCATCATATCTTGAAGACAAAATTGTTACCACGAATCCAGAAGAAATTTTGAAATTGAGGGAAGGGGAGTTTAATTAGGAAATGAAAAATAATTAGATTTCTTTAATTAATGATAAATATATGAAATTAGTTTTATTAAAAAATGATCATTGGAGTCGAAAAAAAGATGTAAAATATGAATTCCCTGAACTTGTAATGAATAAAGAAATGAGAAAAATAACATTGATGCTACGCGAGGAAGGATTATTATATAGATTTGTTACTCCTACAGAAGCTGACAGATTAGATGATGTTAAAGAATTGTTTCCTGATTATTTCATAGCTATAAGAAAATTAATGAACACAGTAATTGCTAACTTCTATAAAGGGGGACGTACAGATGAATTAGATAAATTTGAAGAATTTTTAAAACAAAATGGCTGTGAAATTTTTGATGATACAAGTATGAAAGGAAGATTTTTAAGTAGACTACAGTCTTTTTTAATACGTGCAAAAATTAAAAATTTATTAAATATTTAAAAGATTTTATAATTTTTCATTCATAATCATTATCGATGACAAGCTTTTGAATTAATTATAGTCAAAACCAATTCTTTAACACTTTTCTTTCCATCATCCTCAATTACAAAATTTGACGCTTTTTCATACATTATTTTTCTCTGTTCCCAAATTTCCTTTAATTCAGTAACGAAATTTTTAGCAGTTAGTGAAGGACGATTTTTTGAGTTTTTAATTCTTTTTGCACAAATTTCAATTGGACATTTGATGAAAATAATTTTCCCATTTTTTTTTAAATTTTTAATATTTTTATCTCGTAAAATAATCCCTCCACCTGTTGCAATCACCAGATTTTCTTTTTTTGAAAATTTTTCACAAATTTTAGTTTCTAAATCCCGAAAATAATCCCAACCATTAACTCTTACTATTTCACTAATAGTTAAATTCGCTTCTTTTTCAATCTCAGAATCCAAATCAACAAATTTTTTATTTAATTTCAAAGCCAATGCTTTTCCTAGCGTACTTTTCCCTGAACCACGAAGACCGATAAGAATAAGGTTTTTAGTAGAATGCATTTTTTTATAATAATATAATTGAAGATTACCCTAAAGTACAAAATTTGACAAAATTAATTATAAATGAAATAGTATTACCCTTTCTTATTTTATTAAATTATTTTTATGCAACAAACAGAAATGTGGTTAAGAGCTATTACTTTTGAAATGGATAGGGAACCAATTGTCGGAGCTTTAGATTTATCGGGTACTATTTTAAGAGGGAAAGCTGATAAAGAATTAATATTACGAGGTTATGAAGAAGGGCTAGTGAGTTTTGGGATTAAATGGAAAATGATTATGGCTTTAATAAAAGAAAAAATAGGATTAATCACGCATGAAAGACTAGATGAAATTGGGACTCAAGGCCTCGCAAAAGTTATAGAAGGTAGAGAAATAGATTTTGCCGATTATATTTATCAACAAATCTCAAAACTTGATGGTATTGTTTACCCGGGAGCTATTGAATTTGTAAATGAGTTAAGACAAAAACTTGCTGCATTATATTTTATAACAACAAAACAAGATCGTTTTGGTCAAATTTTAATT
Organism: Candidatus Woesearchaeota archaeon; assembly: GCA_041661165.1. GTDB lineage: Archaea > Nanobdellota > Nanobdellia > Woesearchaeales > JBAZVA01 > JBAZVA01. The sequence goes on from JBAZVA010000068.1 coordinate 5,871, forward strand.
CAAGGACAATTAGACAATTTAAATGGTTCACCAATATCTACATCAAATGTTCATGTTGTCGGACCTCAATATAGTGTTATGAACGATGAACATGGGAATAAATTTACGGGTGAAGTAACAAATATAAATGCAACCGCTGAACAAAAAAGAAAACATATTGAAACAATAAAAAATAGAGGTCAAAGAATTTTCGTAGGAGGAGGTGATTCATTATGTGATTTCCCATTAATTGAAAGCGTTTATCCAGACGGGCTAAGATTCGATGTTAATCCTAATAAAGAATTAATAGAAGCCTTAAAAGCCGATTGATCATTTGTACAAGTTCAGATCAATATATAAAAGCTTCTTCATGTAATAGGGTTTTGAATGTGGGGAATAGTGATGATGGCACTTTGAATTTTCAAATGGCAATAGATGTATTTAATCAATTACTTGAACAATATCGTACAAAAATTGCTGATAATGCAACAAAATTGGCACAAGGATTAAGTACTTTATAATTTAATTGGATCATCTGATTTTTGGTTTGAAAAAAAGAAATTGCAACTAAAAATCCCCCCAACCCCCTTTCACTTAAAGGGGGCTTTTTTGTAATTTCAAAATAATTTTTAATCTTTTTACATACTTTATCAAATTTTTT
>JBAZVA010000069.1:0-6492 GCA_041661165.1 Candidatus Woesearchaeota archaeon
ATAATTTAGAAAAAAATAATTTTTAAAAAATTTTTAAAAATAAAAATTTAAAAAATAATTTTTTAAAATTTATTTTTCCTATTTACAAATCTAAAAAATATTATATAATATTTTTAAAAAAATTTTAAAAAAAAATTAAAAAAATAAATTTTAAAAAAATATAATAAAATAATATAAAAAAATATTATAAAATATTTTTTAATTTTTGTAAATAGTATTTTATTTTTATATATATTTACATATATTTTTATTTATGATAAAATATAAATAGGAAATAATATTTAAAAAGTTAATAAAGAGGGGTAGAGGTTAAAATAATTTGATATATTTTAGAAAAAATATTTTATAACATTGGGGAAAAATAACACCCAAATATAAAAAAAATATTTTTATCACCTCATCTATTATTTATTAAAAATAAATTTTTAAAATATTATTTTTGGACCTTAAAAAATAAAAAAATAATTTCAACCAAAAATTTAATTGGAAAATTTTTATTTTGGAAATAAATTAAATTATTCCAGGTATAATTAACGTTATACTTTGCGGTTGAATTATTAAATAATATAAAATTATTGAAAAATTATAGGTTGAAATTCTGGAACCTAAGATACTAAAAAATATTATGAAAAAATATAATATTGATATTAATGTATCATTAGAGGATATAGATGAATTATTGGAATTCATTTTTGAAATTCAAAAATTTAATTTAAATTTTAGAATTATAAAATGGATTGATGGTTCAGATGAAATTTTAAAATTTAAAATATCATCAACATCATTAGAAGACATTAAAAAATATATAAAATTTAAAGAATTCGACATTAATGAAGATGAAATAAAACTATTATAAACTAATAAAAAATAAATCTTAGGTTTCAAAATTTCAATCTATAAAAATAAATCAATAATTAAATCCAGAATTATTATATTAATATAATAAGTGGAAATTCTGGGATTGGTCATAGAAAAATAAATTATGACAAAAGAAAAATTATATTTATATTCAAATATTATGTTATTTGATTTTGTAAATGAATTACCGGATAAAGATTACAATGATTTTCAAAATGAAAAATCATATGCTACTGAGGATGCAATTATAGAATATTTTTCTAAAATGGGTAATTATAAAATCTATTTTAGATTAATTGGAAATAGTGGCAAATGTCCTGAGAGTAATGGTTATGATTTTGAAGTTATTGGAACAAAAGAAAATCTTCTAAAATGGAATAAAGAAAATTGGGATGATGATGACAATGATTTTTTAGAATCATTGGAAGAACTTAATTAATAATTAAAAAAAAATAAAGACCAATCTCAAAACTTCCACTTATTATTAATGTAAGTAAAATCTGGAACCTCAATCACAAAATATATGATAAACCCAATGGAATTAAGTAAAGCTATTGACAATGTTAAAAACGAAAAACTTCAAAACATAATTGAAGAATTAAATGAATTTGGAAAAATTCATTGTACAGAATTTGATGAAAAAGAAAACGATGAATATGAAGCTTGGAATGAAGTAGAAAAAATCATAATAAAGGTCACAAAATTAGATAAATTTTGTAAATAACAAATAATTAATTAATTAAAATAAAAAATTGAGGTTTCAAACTTTACTTACATTATACTAATATAATACTATCTAAAAATATGGATTCTATTCTGGAACCAAAATAGGGTCCATATTTTAAAATAGATAAGAATTCTGGAACTCAAGTTCACTAATCTTATGAAAAAACTTATTGAACAAAACTTTGAGGTCATCTCCGGTACAAGTTATCATAATCTTGAATTACATTGTAGTTTGGATGTCTTAATTGAAAAATTAGGACAACCTTCTTACGTTGGTTCAGGTGATAACAAAGTCCAATTACATTGGGCATTCTTTGAATTTGACAATGATGGTGAACATCAGGTCATCACAATCTATGATTGGAAAGAATATGGCAAATCCATTAATCAAATTAATGAATGGCATATCGGAAGTAAAAATATCACAAAGGATGAAATTAAAAACTTCATTGCAAAAAAGGACTTGGAACAATATTTAGTTGACTTAAATCCAAATAGAGGTTAAAAATTAATAATTAAATTCAAACTTGAGTTTCAAAACTCTTATCTATTTTTGATAATATATTATGATACAAATTTAAAGATTTGTACATAGGACAATTCTGAAATTAAATGTCATTTACCTATTTACATTTTACTATATATGTGGTATAATCTAATTAGAGTTCATTGACAATTAAGTAAACATCAAGTAGGGATTCTGGAACTCGATGTACACAAACTTATGAACATCAAAACTTTAAAAGCACAGCCGAAATCAGTGACTGATAATTATAAATTTCCAGTCAGCGTAGTTCCACTAACAGCCGGCAAAATTGTAATAGACAACAAATTTGCAATTGTTAGAGAAGATACAAGTGAGTCAATCGGATTAGTCTCTGATTCTTACGGTCTTCTCAAACACTCGACAGTCATCGACAATGTTAGAGAACTTCTCGGAAAACAAGCGTACAAAGAAAAAGTTGAAGTACAGCGAAACGGAGCCCTCCTCTTTGCAACCTACACCTTTCCCAACCAGCAAATTGAAGTCAAAAAAGGCGACTACGTCGCAATGCAGATGATTGTTAAGAATTCATACGACGGTTCCCAAGCATTTCAGATCATGCTCGGAGCTCTCAGACTGGTTTGCACAAACGGAATGGTGATGGGGAAACAATTCTTCGGCTTTATGCAAAAGCATTACTCAAACTCTGGAAACATCGATTCTGCACAATTAAAAGAGCGCTTTGGCGGTCTATCTCTAGACTTCAAGAAAACTCTTCCACTGATGCAGATAATGACAAAGAAAAATCTTCCAGAGAACACAGATGCTTTCAGGAACACGATAAAAGACAAAGTGTTCCCGCAGTATGTAGCAGAAAAAGCTGAAGAGAACTTCAAAAAAGAGGACAAAACAGTGTGGGGGTACTACAATGCTCTTACAGCAACAATCACTCACACTCCGAAAAAAGATTTACCAGACACTCGTATCGAGTTTACTCGAAGAGCTTGGGAGTCTGCAATCTTACTTACAAAATAACATTAATGAAACTCTGCATCGAGTTTCAAAATCTCTACTTGATAATAACGTGCAAACAATCTGGGACTTGAGAGATTCTTAAATCTATGACAAATATGAAAAGCATTCTTAGTGTCATCGTAGTCGCTTTAACTTTCACAGCACTTCTTTTTGCTTTCGACTTCGGGTTGAAAAAACAAGAAAAAGTACGATGTGGAGAGCTCCTCAAACAACAGGAAACATATCCAGACTTTTACGCCACCAAAAGTGAATTCGAAATGTGCAAAACATTTAACATTTATCTTTACTAACTAATCTTTTCTTTCAAGTCTCAAATTCTTTGCAAGTTCTCATATTTTAACGAAAAGGGTTCGTTGACCCTTTCTATACAAAAAACCTGGGCCCTGATGTCCTACGTGCTACATCTGTTCTTGAAAGATGATAGTCAATACATCTAACTCAGCAAATAGCTATCGTGAAATCTCTCGTATCAGCCCGCTCTCGAGCTAAGTCGAGTTTTGTGATGTCTCTAAAATCTGTCAGTAGTACACTCTTTCGCCAGATAGTCGGCGTAGCAGTGCGCGGCAGCGATAGTCCGCTAGACTTCGAGTTGGTTTACGCCAGATAGTCAGCGCTACGTGGAGCGGCAGCGTAATGATGGGCAAAATCGAAAAAGACAGATTCTGAAAAGTCTGTCGGTTTTGGGCATTTTTGAACATTTTTAGCAAGCCCACCCCGTGCTCCAGAATGTGTTCTATGGGCACCAGTTTCCTACGACTATTTAGAACTTCGAACATCCAGTAGATTCCACATCTCAAATCGTGGGCACCGTCCGTAGGACTCTGGTGCATCTGAACTATCTTGTGGATGGCACCTGCGGTCCTATTGCGTAATACTTCTTAGTACTAGCAATATGGTACATCATCTCAAAAAAGTACTCTCACAGAGAGGTCCAGAATGTCCAGCCTACACGGTCCTACGTCGTGTATCTGTTTCAATTTACCATATAGACCATCATCTAAAAAACATGCCCTCTCTCGTAGGATATTCTCACGCAGGCACATTTTTTAGTATTCATTTTCTTTTTTCTGCCTATGTACATTCGTCAGTGAATATGGTATAATGAAAATGGTGGGTTCGAAAGATACTTTTAGGCCCTTTTACCCAAAAAGTTATTAACAAGTTATTAACAGGTAAATTCTTGTGCCTATGTAATTTTGTCAGTGAATATGGTAAAATATAAATAGGTAAGGATAGTACTTTTGAAAAGGAAATGCGAATACCAAGACTCCGGACAAATGCACGAAAATCTTGGTACTCATAGAATACCTCATACTCAATAAAATTTCCGGACTAATGAAGTGTACAAAAGAATTGGAAAGAACTGAAATATAGGGGTAGAAAAAAATGAGGCCACCGAAAATCTGGATTATGAACATTACAAATATTTTTTAAGAGGACCTGAGATAGGATGGTAGGGAACTCTTAAACAATCATCAGGAGAACCAAATGACTTTAGTCAGAACAACCCCTGACAAAGCGCACACGAACATTTGGTTGTAAAGTAGAGTGTGTAGAAGAGAATGGCCAGTTTTTGTTGTGAAATAACCGGCAATAACTGGAACATCAACTACGGAGAAAAAAATCTATGTTGACAAGAATTCAAGTTAAAGATATCGAAGTCAAAGAGACCCAAGCAATCGAGAGCATTAATGCTTTCACATTTGAGAAGACCACTCGAAAAGAATGGGAAGTGATTATCACTTCTCAATCTGGACGAACTTACGGATTCAGAAAAAGAATTCTACCAGGGACTCCAAAAAAAGAGGACCTTGTTTTTCTAAGTGCAGTTCCAAATCGACTGCCAAGAGAATATCCGTGGAACAACACAATCTGCAAGATTCTTTCGAAAGAAGAGTTCTACGCAGAAAAAGATAAAAGAATTTCAGATAGAATGTCAAAAATTGCAATGTTATATTCTGAAATTGAAGAGTTAAAAGAACTTTAAAAATTAATCGAGGTTGATGTTTCAATTATTGTCGGATATGACACTTCAAAAATGTGGGGGCTGACCCGAAAGGAAAGAAAATTGCGTATAGCACAGTTGAGAGTCTCCCGCCGGAGAAAACCCATTTTTCTATTTGCTGCAATTAAATGTTCAGAATTCATTTTTCCAGAGTCTGGTGATTGTTGAATACTAAGTGGGAAAGTTTAAAAATTTTTTGTTTAATTATAGTGCCAGTTTGCATCTTGGTGCGAATACTAAGATGACGGGAAGATGTAAAAAATAGATTACATCAGTACTCGAGGGATAAAAATCACACTATTACGACTATGCTACTGAGTTGTATCTGAACAGAATACTAAAACGATTGATGATGCCCATAGCCCCCAGGTTTTTAAAAGCAGGTGTTTTTCACATTGAAAACTGGTCATTCTCAAGTCTAGATTGATATTCTGGAGCTTGATTGTCAAATACAAAATTATGACAAAAAATCAAATTATAACGCGACTAGAATATCTTCGTGGTCAAATAAGAGCAGAAAAAATAAGTTATGCTGAAATTGAAGAGCTCAAATCATTAGCAAAGCATATTGATGCTTTTGATGTTGAACTCTTACAATGGGCAGATGTTCCTGAAAAGACTCAAACAATGACAAAAGCACAGATGATAAAGTTCATCACAGGGTTCGAAAAATACCCGACAATGAATTCTTGGAACCACTCAAATGGTTATTCTTACAATGTAAAGATTCACAATCTTCCATTGACAAAGGATGAAAGAGAAGCAGCATATACGATGCTCAACACTGATGAATTCTATGAAAACATCAATGAAGTCGTAGATGAATGGGGTAATGAAATGAAAAAATACGGCACTCATTCAAATCCAGTTGACAAAAGAGATGTTAAAGAAGAGGAACCAAATTTCACAGCAGGATTCAATGGACGTTCAAGTGGACACTTAGTCCTCTACAGATGGAATGGACATAATTATGCAGGAAGCGGTTGGTCTTATGATGAGGACGAGTTCAAAGAGATGAGCATAGATGAGGTAAAATACATCTACGACATTCTCAAAGAGTTCGAAGCCCTCTACAATCAATTGATTGGTTGTGTTAAAAGTCTTGTTAGAGACTACAAAGTAGAAGATGAAACATATACCATCGAGAAAACTCGAAAAGTTCTCGTTGATAGATAATTAATTAAAGCTCAACAATTGAGCTTCAAAATATCAATCTAGACTAATCTCTTAGGTAAATTATCTGGGACTCAGTCACATATTTCAAACATATGACAAAACCCAAGATAAAAGATGGCCAATTAAGAGTTTGGTGGAAACCCCAAATTCCGATGCAAAAGTCGTTCTTTGTAGATGTTGAAACACCTCAAGAAGCTAAAAAGACAAT
>JBAZVA010000070.1:0-6386 GCA_041661165.1 Candidatus Woesearchaeota archaeon
AAGAGAAGTACTTACCGGTTCTGATATGATTTTTGTAACTTGCGGAATGGGTGGAGGAACAGGAACAGGTTCAGCACCAGTTGTCGCACAAATTGCAAAATCAACAGGTGCATTAGTTGTTGGTATTGTTACAGTTCCTTTTACAATGGAAGGAACTAGAAGATATGAAAACGCAATGCATGGATTAGAAAATCTAGAAAAAAGTGTAGATACTTTAATTGTTATTCCTAATGACAAATTATTAGAACTTGCTCCAGATTTACCTTTACATACTGCATTCAAAGTAGCAGATGAGATTTTAACAAATGCAGTAAAGGGAGTTGTAGAATTAATAACAAAACCCGGGCTGGTTAATTTAGATTTTGCAGATGTCAGGGCAGTTATGACAAAAGCAGGAATTGCATTAATTGGTGTTGGAGAAAGCGATTCTGATCAGAGAGCGACAGAGTCAGTAGAAAAAGCGATCGCAAATCCTTTATTAGATGTAAATATTACAGGTGCATCAGGAGCACTTATTAATATTTCAGGCGGTTCATCAATGACTTTAGCCGATGCAAGAAGCGTTGTTGAAACCGTTTCAACACAACTTGACCCAAATGCAAGAATTATTTGGGGTGCGCAGATAGATGAAGATTTGAAAAAAACAATGCGAGTTATGCTAGTAGTTACGGGAATAAAAAAATCTTTAATTATGAAAACAAAAAATCAAGGGAAGCAAGAAACAGAAAAGAAAATGACTGATTTAGAAATAGAATTTATAGATTAATATTAAAGATGACACTTTTATTGATGTATTAAAATAATAAGAATAATAGTAATAAATAATAATTAAAAAACAGGTGATAATGTGAGTATAATGGATTTCGTAAGAGAATGCGGACGAGTACTAAAAGTAACAAAAAAACCAACAATGAAAGATTATAAAACGATAGTTAAGATATCTGCATTAGGAATAGCAATAATAGGACTATTGGGATTTTTCATTCACATAATAAAAATATTAATTCAGCAACTATTTTAGTTGAATAAAAGGTTAGAAAATATGGCAGACACACAAGAACAAACATCAAATCAAGAACCAAAATTATTCGCAATTAGAACAACAGCGAACAGAGAAGACCAAGTAATCGACTTTGTTTATAGCAACGCAGAAAAGAAAGGACTAAATGTTTTTTCATTAGTTCATCCGCACGGAATGCGAGGATATCTTTTCATAGAAGCAGAAAGCAAATATGTTGCAGAACAAGCAGTTTACGGAGTACCTTATGTTCGTGGACTTTTAGAAGATGAAATGTCTTTTTCAGAGATAACTCATTTACTCGAAACTACGAAAATTAAGGCAAACATAGAGAAAAACGATATTGTCGAAATTATTACTTCTCCATTTAAAGGAGAAAAGGCAAAAATCGCTCGTGTTGACCTTACAAAAGACGAAGTTGTTGTAGAATTACTTCAAGCAGCAGTTCCAATTCCTATAACTTTGTCAGTAGATTCTGTGAAAGTTATCAGAAGAGAAAACGAGTAATTTTTTTATTATTTTTTTATTTTATTTTTATTTTTTAAATTATTTCTCAATATTATTTATTTTCTATAAATTTATTACTTTTCCGGTTTGATATTATATCCTTTTGTTGTATGACTGAAAATTTTTAGACATTTTAATTTTAAGAATTTATATTTATTAAATTATTTATTTCCTTTTAAATTATTTATTTTTTTTCTATATGTTTCAAGATCTTTTGCAAGCTTTTCTTTACTAGAAAGAGAATTTATTACTAAGAGTAAAAATAATATAACGAGGATGCCTAATATTATGTAAGGAACATAATTTTGTTTTGTTTTTATATCAATATCTCCAAAATTTATTTTTTCTTCTTTTTTTATAACAGACACAACTGTTTCTTCTGTATTTTTTTGCAACGTTTCTTTTGGTAAAATGATGATGGTTTGTGACATGTCTTCTATTGACATATTCGTTTTTATTATGAAATTAAGAGGTATGATTTTTCCTTCTGTGAGTGTACCCTTGTATAAAAGAAGTTTATTTCCACTAATGTCTAACATGTGAGATGTTCTAAGAATTAAATCCGACGCATTCATTTTGTCTGTAAATACTTCATATATTTCGATTTGATTAATGGTCTGTGTTGCTTTTATTTTTTTATTAATAGATTTTATAACAACAGATTGATTAGTATCTTCTTTATTTGTATATGTATAACTTACTTCGTCCACATTAAATTCTAAAATATCGGAGATTTTAGTAATATTCATATCTTTAATTGCTTTATATGTATCAATGTCTTTTATATATATTGAAAAAGAATCAATGTTTGATTTTGATAAATTATAATTTTCTTTTTTTCTTGTGTATATAACATTTATTTCGGGTAATATTTGTCCTATTTCTTTTAGATCTTTTACAACGTCACGTGTTTTATATATTTTTTCTTGAAAATCCATCTCATTTATTGTGTAAGTCACATCAACTTTTGTTTTTTCAAACATAGTTGTTGCACGTTTTATGTCTCCTTGTGATAAATTTATTTCATCAAATTCAAATACGCCGATATAAATTAATGTTTCTATGTTATTTTCCATGGAATCAGAAATACTTTTTAAAACAGGATCAACTTCTTCCCACATAATATTTCTTGCTTCTGTTATTTTATTGTCGAGAATCTTAGTTTGTGCGACTTCTGTTCTTAAAAGAATATTATCTAGTTCTTTTTGCATTTCTAATCCCTCTTGACAAAAACCGATATTTATCAAAAGAGTAGACACTAATACAATAAAGAATATTATTCTTACGCACCTCTTTTCCATATATATCAATATTTATATTTTACTATAAAAAGCTATCCTAGAAAATGTTAATTGATGAGTTTTGTACTTTCAAATTAACCCTATAACGAAAGTTTTTACCAGTTTTTACATGTAGTGCCAATAATTGTGCTATATTAGAAGTTTCTATTGGAACTGGATTCTTAATCTGCATACGAGTACCTCGTAAGAGGTCGCCAAGTGCAACACGGCTATGCGCGCTGGTAAAAACGTCTTAAATGAGGCTTTCAAATCGCAACCTTTTTAAAGGGCCCAAAATTTATCGTTATTAAGTTGTACTTATATACATACAAAGCCGTAGCATAAAACGAGTGTGTGTAAATCAGGTGAATAAATGGCAAAAGAAATAATTGAAGTTCAAATTGAAGGTGGAAAAGCAACAGCAGCACCACCATTAGGCCCAAAATTAGGACCTTTGAAAGTTAACATTGCACAAATTGTTGCTGATATCAACAAAAAAACAGCGGATTTTAAGGGAATGCAAGTTCCAGTGAAGTTAACTGTCGATGTGGATACAAAAGCATATGATATTGAAATTGGTACTCCGCCAGCTTCTCAATTAATTAAAAGCGAATTAAAAATTGAAAGCGGATCAGGAAAGCCAAATACCGAAATCAAGGCAGATATTACTTTAGAACAAGTAAGAAAAGTTGCAAGAATGAAGAGTTCACTTCTTGGAAAAACAGAACAATCAAGAGTTTGTGAAATTTTAGGAACTTGTGATGCTATGGGACTTACTTGCGAAGGAACTAAGCCAAGAGATTTCATCAAAATAATCAATTCTGGCGAACTTGATTCGAGATTTAAATAAATTTTTTATTATTTTTCTTATTTTAATTTATTATTTTTTCAATTTGTATTTTTAGAAATTATTCTTTAAAGAACTTATCGCTTCTGTGCCACTTATATCCTTTCGATTCAATAATTGAAATAACTTTATTTCTAGATTCGGCAGTATTTGCACCTTTCCAGTCAAATAAAAATTCAACACTGCTCGTCTCAGATTTCAAAACAATCTGTTCAACAATCTCCTCATTTAAATTGTCCATGTTATATTTCGTGCAAATGTGTCCGACACAAAATTCTGTATTTTTATTTATTTTATCTGCAACATAATTGTAATGCATCCCACCAATTACTGCGTATTCTTTTAATATAGGAATTTCATTTACAACTAATTCATAAATAATTTGCGCAATTATTTTCCCAGCATCTTCTCGTATCCAAGATTCTTGCGAAGAACCAATCTCGATAAACATTACAGGTTTATCTATGCAAGGACCATGATGTGTACATTCTTGAATAATTTGAAAATTAAGACCCTCTGACAACTCTTGCATTCTTTTGTATGAATATTTCATAAAACTACTCATTGCTTTACCAAGGAAGTGATTTTTCCCGCCGGCGCCTGCCATTCCAAAATTTCCTGGAACATGAATAGATAATGAATGAGTACCGCTTGCGGCCTGGTGCTTTGTTGCAAATATAAAATTATCAGCATATATTTTTTTATCAATATTTTCAGAATGTATAGAATCATTTTCTATTGTAAACAATTTTACTTCATTATTTTTATCACCGAATTTCATTACGGAATTAGAATCAAAAATTTCTTCAGTTGGTAAAAATGAATGATATTTTTGTAATTTATCTTTGATATTTAGTCCTGCGATATCTTTTTTTGACACAATAATTGCAAATTTCATAATAATTCAAAAAATAAGTCTATATATATAAAATATTACTAGAAATGTTTTTACCTGCCTTACAGATGGTGCTAATAATTGTATCTACTATTGTAATGGTAAAATATATCGTTATAATAATGCATATGAGTCTGTTTGCTTGTAAAGACATTTCTTGCAGTACTATCACCAATTTATATGATTTTGTAGAAAATGATGAAAATTACGTAGAAAGCTATATAAATTGAGTAACTATTATTAAATAGTGATTAGATGGATATTATAAGGGAAGGACAGGTAATGAGTAATAATTCTAGGATAAAGGAGATAATCGGAGCACTTCCTATTTCTGATTTGAAAATTTTAAGAGAAGATATGACAAATAATCATTATTCCCTGAAATTAATCGATGAAATTATAGAAAAATTCGAACAATCAAAGAAAGTTTGTGCTGCGTGCGGTACGTCAATCGATCCGTATTCTGATGAGAAAATTGTAATCACTTTTGGTCCGCAGGGGTTAGAAAGAAAAGGTCATTTCTGTGCATACGATTGTATGAACTATTTCATGGAAAAATACAAGAAAAACAATTTAGAAAAATCAAAAGATAAACACTCTAAAAAAGAAGAAAATAATAAATAAGAAAAAGTTCTAAACCAGATAGTATTTCTACCAGCCTTGACATCTAATGCTAATAATTGTAGTTATTAGAAGTACAATTTGAACCACAAATATAATTCTGTATACGAGTCTGCATGCTGGTAGAACGTTTTAAGACACACCTAAACATTATGTTTCTTAACTAATTCAATAATCTTTTGTGGTGATGCTTTCGTTCTTAATTGCCCCATTACAATCCCGGTCAATGCATTCTTTGGTTTGTCTTTATTCTCATGCAATATTGCTACAATTTTCTTTTCTAAAGTTTCGTTGTCCATTAATTCATAATTGGAAATTATTTGACTAATCGGTTTATTTTCTTTTAAAATTTCAATAACTGCGTCAGTGGTGATTTGTCCTTTCTCTAAATAAGAAAGTACTTCTAAAATAGAATCTTCAGAAATTTCAATATTTATATCGTATTTTTTATTAATTAATTTATTCACACCAATAAGCGTTTCGGCAACATATGCGGGTTTCAGATTTTTATAATCGGATACAATTTCCTCGAATTTAGGAATTTCTTTTACAATACTTGTTGCTAAATCCTTACCCAAATTGTAATCTTTAACATATCTTTCAATTTTTTGCGATATTAATTCAGGTAATTTTACATTATCATAACTTATTCTTACAGGAATACAATCAGTTTCAGGATACATTCTGTTTCTTCCAGGTATTGGTCGCATAAAAGAACTAGTTCCATCATCATTTGGTTTTCTAACTTCTTCCAAAACTCCATTTTTAAAAAGATTTGCTCTTAATACGACCGCTTTCAAAGCGCGTTTACATTTATTTTCTTCATCAGCGACCAAAATAAATGCATCTTTTGAATTATTATCGCATTCTAATTTTTCTTTAATTTTATTAACATCATCTTGAGTAATTCCGTATTTTGGAAGTTCGTCTGTGTGGAAAAGTCCACCCACTCCGCCATAAACTTTAGCATAATCAGAAATTTCAGTTCCAACTCTCCTTCCGGGTTGAATTTCAAAACCAGTAAGTCCCAAAAAACCAGGCAATTTTACTGCATAAACTTTTCCGTTTTTTTCAAATGCTTTTTTTATAACATTACTTTGTGAATTAGAAAATATTGAAGTTACATCGAATATCTTTTCTTCAATTTCTTTTTTTGGAACTTTTTCTTTTATCAAAAGAATATTTTGCTGTCTCAGAATTTCATTTTCAATCCAAAGT
>JBAZVA010000071.1:0-6251 GCA_041661165.1 Candidatus Woesearchaeota archaeon
CTTCTGAATTCAGAATTACAATTAGCCCGCAAACGAAAATAGCTTTTAGCGATGTATGGCCATTTATGCGTGAGGGAATACCGGTAATTAGAATGCTTTCACGCGGTGGAGTTTCAAAAACAATTATGCATACTTCGGACGACACTTTTGAGAAGCTTGATATAAAAACATTGACCTATGCAACCGATATTGCAAAAATAATTATTGAAAATTTAGAATTTTAATAAAAGTGAGGTTATATATGGGACATTATAGAAAACAAATGATTACATTATTAACATCATCAATTTGTGATTTGAAGTGCTCATATTGTTATGTCCCGCAAATAAAACATATCGAATCACGACATAAAAAAATAGATGTTGATTTTGCATGTGTAGGTATTAAAGATTATTTTGATAATTCAAAATCCAAAGCAATACGTTTTTTTGGGGCAGGAGAACCTACAAAAGCATTTGATGAAATTATAGAAATCCGCAATTTTGCATATAAATTAGCTGGTAATAATCTCAGTGTAGAACTTCAGACCAATGGTTATTTTGATGATACTATTTCTGAGTGGGTCGAAAGGAATGTAACTACATTATGGATTTCATTTGATGGCTTACCGGACTTACATGATTCCCAAAGACCTCTTAAGGATGGTGGAAAATCCAGTTATGTTATATTAGAAAACATTAAGCGCTTCTCAAAATTGAAGAATATTCAATTTGGGGTGAGGGTTACAATATGTAATGGGAATTTTCATAAGCAAATAGAGATACTGGAATATTTGCATTCGCTTGGTGTTAAATATGTTTGTGCAAGTCCATCCTATTCATCAACTGCAAATCCAAATGTTGAAATGCCATATATACTTGAATTTTCAAAGTATTTTGTGCCTGCATTTTTTAGAGCAAAAGAATTAGATATGTTTTACCAAACGCATCTAATCGTAAATTTTGATGAAAATGTTGATGTTTATTGTCGAGCATGCTTGCCCTGCCCACATCTTACCACTGATGGATTTGTAACATGTTGTGATTGGTCATTGTTTGGACCAAAGTATTTACCTGGACCGACAGAAAAATTAATATATGGGCACTACGATAGAATAACGAAAAAAATTATTTATGATTTTGAAAAAATTAGAGAGATACAATTAAGGACTACTGATACATTGAAAAAAGGATTTTGCCGCGATTGTGTTATTATTAATAATTGTGCAGGCGGATGCATTGGAAAAACAATTGTAGTCACAAATGACCTATACACACCTTCCAAGGAATGGTGCGAGGCCACAAAATATCTTTCAAAATATATACCTTTGAACAAAGGTATATTTCCTTGTTTTCATTCCTAAATGCAAAAACAAATTTTTTTAACATTTTTGAACTGTTTTTTAAAATATGTAATAGAGATAGGCTAAAAACGTCTTTCTCCGCCGCAAATAAAGGACTTTGGTTTCAGTTCATTTTTTCCGAAGTTCTTTTTTTATATCAAGAGTATTAGTTTTAAAGGTTTTTAAGATTAGCAAATGAATGTTTATTTTACAAATGCAATGAACTTGTATTATTTCCCATGCTATGATAATATATAGAAAATAGAAACATATGTTCGCGTTGAAATTTGAATGAGGATTACAAAATGGATATAAGAAAAGTATATTATGGTAAGTCCTAACAGAAATAATTAGAAGTAAAACTTGAAGGAATTAGTGAACCGCTAAAAACATTCAAAAAAAAGATGAAGCAATCTATAAAAAAGATTATTCAAAAATAAAACACAAAATTCAAGTAGGATTTATATATAATAGTACACTGTCCACCGAACGGATAAGAAAGAAAAGCAAAGAGAGGTAGAATAATGGCTGAGAATGTATTTATACTCGGAGCGGGTGCTTCTGCGGAATCAGGCGCACCTTTGATGAATGATTTTTTAGATGTAAGCGAGGATTTATTATTTACAGGACAACTTAAAGACTGTGATGATTTGAAGTCTGTTTTTACTCTTTTAGCAGATCTTCAAAATGTATATGCAAAATCCTATTTGGATTTAAATAATATAGAATCATTATTTGGTACAATAGAAATGGCGAGAATCATCAATAAATTAGGGGATTATAATGCTCAAGAGATAATCAATTTAAAAAATTCATTGATTAAACTTATTGTCAAGACTCTTGAAAAAACAATTAAGTATGAAATAAAAGATAATACAATCTGTGCATCAGATTCGTACAATAAATTTGTTGACTTGCTTTTAAAAGTAAGTAAAAACAAACCAAATATTTCTTCGATAATTACATTTAATTACGATATTGCAGTTGATACTGCACTATATAGAAATGGATTTAATATTGATTATTGTTTGGACGAACCTGTAACTGGTAATATTAATTTACTAAAATTACATGGCTCACTCAATTGGTGTAAATGTAAAACTTGTAACAAAATAATTCCCTACCATATAAAAGATCACTTTAAGCATTCTACATATAATTTTTCGAGATATAGGACGATGCATAATTCTACTAATTTTTCACTGAGTGATAAATTTAACGATTTAGTTAAATTAAAATTACACGAACATGACAACTTTGAAGAAGTTCCTGTAATTGTACCACCTACATGGAATAAAACAGAATATCAAGGAACTCTTACTAATGTTTGGCATGTAGCAGCAGCTGAATTAAGTAACGCAAAAAATATATATGTGATTGGCTATTCTTTACCCGAAAGTGATCTATTTTTTAGATATTTATTTTCACTTGGTACAATTGGGAAAGAGCGTATAAGACGTTTTTGGGTTTATAACCCCGATGATTCTGGAAAAACAAAAGCGCGATATGAAGGGATATTAGGGAGGGGAATAATTAATAGATTTACATACAATACATTAAAATTTTCTGAAGCTATCCAACATATCGAAAAGAACATACAGTAATTATCTCGAATTTTTGTTAATGATTGTTGAGTTCATTTAAATTTAGATTTGGAGGAATAAATATTGGGAATAAAATTTTATTCTGAGTATGATATGGCTTGCGGGCATGAGCTGAATAAAGCTATTGAAAAAATTAGTACAAGTGGGTTAGATAATGAATGGAATGCATTGGACCTATTTGAATTCTATAATATTATAAAATACTTAAAGTTTGAAGAATTTAAAAATTATATTAGTACTGATACAAAGATAGAAATTGAAGCATTAGAAAAATCAATAATGGCAAATATTGGTCAATTTATAGATAAAAATAAAAAACATTTTTTAAATTTATATGATGAAATTGATTTTGAATATGAAGATGACTTTTTTGAGATAATGGAAGCACATAAGTTATTTGAACAAATTAATGAAGAAGATTTTAGAAGGTTCATTAATAAAGAAAATGTTCATATCTGGAGTGTACTTAAACGCAGAAAATTAGTTGAGACTTTTGATGAAACAATCAGACAATTTTTATTAGCTCACCCACAATACGCGGATACAATTCTTTCAAAATATTTAAAAGAACAACCAGTTTTCTTACCATCAACTTTAACAAAACAAGAAATTCTGAATATTTTGGATGAATACATTGATTCTACGGAAGTAAATCTTAATGTACTGAGAGAAATAGTAAATTTTCCGGCGAATAAAGAATTAAAGATAAATGACAAAATTAAGTTGCATGCAAAAAGAAAAGCTAAAGAAGAAGAGAGTAAAATATTTAGTAGTGGAAATGGACTTGAAACAAGCGTAAGTATAACATATCCTGATAATGTTGAAGAAACAGTTCAATTCAATATGTCTGGCACGAAAGCTGAAATTAAGATAAGTCGTAAATGGATTGAAGAAAACTTAGATTTTCCAACGCTTTGGAATAATTTCATCTATTTGTTCAATTTTACTGATGATAAAATGAGACTTGAATTAGATTCTAAGAAAAGTGAAAAAGGTGTTCTTGAAGCAATCATACAGCCAGATGCTGAGCATTTATATTGTAGATCTTTTTCATTTTCTTTCAAAGAAATGCTTTCAAATGTTGAAATAATCAGTTATGCTCGTGTATTACAAGGCTATGGAATTAGATTAGAAGGAATGATTGAATGGTTTTTTAATGAGTACATTCTTGAAGAATTTAATGTTACAGATTATGTTGTAAGGATGCCATCTGAAACTGCAACATATTTTGAAAAATGTAGAACGATACTGCCGGAGATTGATAGAATTCTTAAACAATATAATACGTTAGTCGAAGATGGGAAAATCGAACAAGAACTTATTCAAATGTCTTCGAATAGTACAAGAATCAAAGATATAAAATCGTACAGCGATAAAAAATATGTATATGCAGATAGCGAATGGTATGGGATTGCTTCATACTTATTATTTTCAGACCAAAGTAGTATATTTTACATTCATGATAGGGAAAAGCAATATAAGAACTTTTTTGAATTAATAAGTCTGGAGAAGCCAACAAAAAATGTTTTTCAAGACTATCAATTGTCCAAAATGCAGTGGCTATTTGAAAATGACTTCATTCATGAGACTGAAGATGGAACTATTAAATTTGTTGATGAAATAATCATATATATCCTTTTTGAGTTATTTTATAAAGAAGTGCTAAGTTTTTGGCGTTATCCTATTAATGTTAGAGTTAAGATTGATGAATTATATAAACGTAATTTGGTTGTTTTTGAAAATAGTTTATTTTCGAAAAATGAGCAAGACTATCTGGACTACCACTTAAATAAGTCGAAATTCACAAACGGATATGACATAAGAAACAAATATCTTCATGGGGCAAATCTTAATGATGAGAAACAATATGAATCAGATTATTATTTGATACTCAAGTTTTTTTTTATCATTGTGATTAAAATAAATGATGATTTATGCATCAAAGAAGATTATATGAAATTAGGATGATTCAAATCGCATTTTGGACTTTAATAGTCCAACGTAATTAAAACATAAACATACAGAAGGTCAATTAAAAATAATAAATATTTTTAACATTTTTTTAACGCAATAGATAATTTTTAACCATTTTAACTAATTTCAAATAATGAATAGATTTCTTAAAACCTTTGATAATAAAGGATTCGGGGACTTAATAAGAAAAGCTAAAGTAGAGAGTATTTCTTGAAATCATGTGTCGGCTAATACCTACCAAGGGTTAGAATCCCTTTCTCTCCTCCAAAATAAAGGACTTTGAGGTTTGTCCAAAGTCCTTTTTGATTTCCAGGAACAATTTTAACGGAATTTTAACAAATAAAAAAATGCAAAGAGAATAAAGATTTTTAATACAGATAAAAATACAATAATATGGTAGAATTGAATATACATAACAATTAGCATTTGTGGAGGATTGTCAAAATGATAATGTATGTTGTCCCTTACATCGGTCTTCTAGCAATTATCACTATTAGTCCAATTATTTCATTGCTTAGACTAAAAATAAGCACGAGAAAACATTATTGTAGGAAATACAAATACAATAACATATTTGTGAAATCTTTTTTATTAGGGTTTAGTCTATCGATTTCAGTCTATTTGCTGAATTTCTTACTGCCGATTAACAAAACAAATATACTTTTTGAATTTTGGAGTTCAGGTATATATCTGATATTTTTTATCGTTTTCTTCATGGCATTGAGTATACTGGGATTTATAAAAAGAATTAGGGGAGGAATATTTAACTGGCCATTCTTTAAGAATGATAATATTCAATCAGATGCTAAGATAGATTTGGATGCAATTTATCAATTAGTACAAATTTTCAAAGAATATATTTTTGGGAATGCAATATATGCACTTGGAACATATCTTTTCTACTTTGGCCTTTACAGCGGAATAATCAACTACCATATTAACGATATGATCTTTAGATATTTTATTGTGGTAGCAATATTCGGCGGGGTGATTGTTATGTTGGCAAGATTGCCTTTTCTAAGTTTTGATATATTAATAGGTAACGATTCCTATTTGGCTGAGACTGAATATCGCAACACAATGCGAGCGTATACAAAAGATGAGCAACAGACAAAATCCTCACAAAGGAAAATATCATTTCGCCCTTTTCGAGAACGACCTGAGGTATTACCTGTAATAAAAACTACTGGGAAACAATATTATAAAGTATTTATATCAAGTACTTATGAAGATATGCATTACGAACGTGATCTTTTAATGTATATTGTATGGCCACAAATCAAAATATTTGCACGCAGATATGGTAAATTTATCGATTTTATTGATTATCGATGGGGGATTGACAATAGACT
>JBAZVA010000072.1:0-1117 GCA_041661165.1 Candidatus Woesearchaeota archaeon
TAATTTTTATACCCTCAATTATATGCTGGTTTCTCGCAAGAATAGAACTTGGCAATGCATTTAGCTTTAAGCCAACAGCTAAATTTATTATTAAAAAAGGATTATATAAAAAAATCAGACATCCAATTTATCTATTTTCATCATTAACATTATTAGGCGTATTTATTTCATTTTGGAAACTCTATTTAACTCCTGTTTTATTAACATTAATACTGCTACAAATGATAAGAGCAAAAAAAGAAGAGAAAATACTAATAGAACAATTTGGAAAAGAATATACAGATTATAAAAAACTAACTTGGTTTTAGCTATCCTTTTTCAGTTTGTGATTCTAAAAATAAAAAATGTTACCCAATCGAATTAACTGAAAATAAATCAGTAATCACCCTAAATGCTTCAAAGGGAGACGAATTCAAAATTTATTATGGCACAAATATCTATAATGAAAAATCAGCTAATAATTTTTTACAGATTACATTAAAAAATGCACTATGGGAAATGCTGTACTTTTGAAGAATAAAATCTTAAAATAAAAAAAATTAATCTTTAATTATCAAAAATATGATGAATTATAATTATATGATGGGTGGCAACGGAGGAAGCATGATGCTTTTTGCCTGGCTAACCTATATTTTAATAACTGCATTGCTAGTTTTAGGTATTGCTGCTCTATGGAAATACATTAATAAAAAATAAATATCCCATCTTTAGACATTCTCAAAGTGTAATTTGACTAAATATTTTAACGTATGATAATTTCCTTTTGCGATTCATTAATATTTTTTACATGAAAATTAAATATTTCAGTTTTATAATATTATTTACTTTATTATTTACAATAAACAATAATGTATTAGCCTATGTCCCGCCTGAAGCAGATGATTTATTTATAGACGAAATAAGAATTCAAAATGGTTCCACACAATTAATCATGAATGTTTGCAATACATTCACTACAGAAATAATTTTTCTTCAATTTAATATAATCGTAAAAAGTAATAATTATTATAAAAGACTAGTTTTTAAAAATTATCACCTTACGGCTAATAGGTGTTCAGATATATATTTAGGAGAAAGTTTCACTTTATCACCTGATATTGTATATGACATTATAGCA
>JBAZVA010000072.1:1127-5488 GCA_041661165.1 Candidatus Woesearchaeota archaeon
CCGTTGATCCATTAAATAAAATCAAAGAAGCTGATGAAACTAATAATACTTTTGTAGAAACTTTAACACCTGGCTATGGACTTACTACTTTAGGCGGTATGTATAATGATTTTTCGCAAAAAATTGTCATAAATATTCAAAACAATGGTAATTTTGATTTAGCTTCAGAAACAAATGGCGTTACAACTTATAAAATCACCAATACAAACGGAACTACATTACAAAATGGCAGTTATATCTGGCAAGACTTACCTGATCAGGAATTTTTTAGAGCTGGATATAGTAGTTTTATTGAAATAGATAATACTTTGGCTACTGGAACCTATACAATAAAAACCTGTGTAGATACTGAAAACAATGTGAAAGAAATCAATGAAAATGATAATTGCTTAACTGAGGAATTATCTATTCCAGAATAGAATCTAACCCTCATAATTTTATGCCATATAAACACACTCAAATTTAGATATCGATTTTATAATTTTTCTACTTACGCCAGATTTTCAGCCAAATATAAATACGCCGCATAAGCTGCTTTAACTGCTTCTCCAGCACCAACTATTGCCTGATCCCACTTTGCATATTCTTGCCAAGCTGTAATATCTCCAGCTGCAAAAACTCCATTAACATTTGTTTTTGAAAGCATATCAATCAAAATACGACCTTCTTTGTCAGTAGCTAAACTCAAATTTTGAAAAGCTTCTGTTCTTGGAATTCTTCCTACCTCAACAAAAACCCCCTCAAGCGCGAATTCTTTCCCATTTTTTAATTTAATCCCTTTCACTCCATTTTCATCTCCAAATATAGAAGAAATTTCACTATTTGGAATAATTTCAATATTCTTGGAAGATTCAACTCTTCTTGCATTAATTGGCTCTGGATGGAGCCCATCTTTTCTACAAAACACATAAACATGAGGACAATATTGTGATAAAAACAAGGCTTCTTTTGCAGCACTATCCCCTGCTCCAACCACACAAACAACTTTGTTTCTAAAAAGCGCACCATCACATGTGGCACAATATGAAACCCCCCTATTTGCAAATTCTTTCTCGCCACTAACATTCAAAGTCCGATGATCTGTACCTGTTGCAATAATAATTGTTTTTGATCTAAAAATTTCTTTTCTTGTTGTGAGTAAAAACAAATTTCCTTCTTTTTTCACTTCAATAACTTTTTTTGTAAAAAGCTCAGCCCCAAAACTTACTGCATGTTCAACAAACTTAGTTCCTAAATCAGGACCAGAAATACTAACAAACCCAGGATAATTCTCAACTAAATGCGTCTGCGTAATAGTACCACCCGGCATTTCAGCAAAAATTGCTGTAGATAAATCAAATCGCGAAGCGTAAATAGCCGCTGAACAACCAGCTATACCTCCACCTATAATTGCAACATCATAAATTTTTTCATTAATTTTTAATTGATCCATAATAAAATTTCTATGAAATAACAAAATCAAAATACCAATAATCTAATAATTGTACAAACCTTGCAGTGCAACGTTTCTTCTCATTATGCCACCCTACTCACTCCAGCCTCATCTCCACTCATTCTCCTCAACATCGCAAAACTATTATTTGCACAATAATCTGACATTTTTTCTAGACAGTTCCCTCTATATAATTGAGAGATCTCAGAATTATCAGAAACTCCATTTTTTGATAAAACTTTTCCTAAAATATGATCAGCATTTTTAGCAAGAATTTTTCCCCTCAAATTATGAAAAGTATCCGCATTTCTTAAATCAGGTTCAATCCCGCTAGACATTGTAAATCTTGTTCTGCAATTTACTGATTCAAGACCTCTTGTCCTATCATATCTTGTTAAATCTCTTTCATACATTCGCTTTGCAAAATGTAAACGATCAAATGGATTGATTAATAAATTAGCAAAATCAGCTTGATTCAATAAAGTCTCCGTACTAAAAGATCCTACACTTGAAGCAACAAATTGATTAATAATCATTTCTCTCTGATCATGATCTGAAACCCCTTCCAACACAGCATCCAATTCTTTCAATAAAGGATCATGATTGCTTATTTCCAAAGTTCTTGCTATACAATCTTTCATCTGAACTTTATTGCATTTGACTTGACGATCTCTTGATTTAATAAGCGAATCCATAACCAAAAATATTCTTTTCCCCTCTTCTGTTTGATAAAAACTATCAACTTCTTTATCTAAATCAGCTTCAATATTTTCTTTAAGCTTTTCTTCTTTGTTTACTACTTTTAAACGACTTGGATTATCTCTATCTTCTTCTAATTTTGTTTTTTGTATAGATGAGGCATGCTTCAACCCTTCATTCTTATCATCTTTTTTCTTTGGATTTTTTTGCAAAGCAATTTTTTCTTCCATTTCTTCAAAATTTTTCAATCTATTAAATTCATCAATTAATGTTTTTTGTTCTGCCTCTTTAACTCCTGATTTTTTCAAAGCTTCTTTATAATTTTTCAAAAATTCTTGATATTTCTTCACAACAGAATCAAGAATTTCAATTCTTCCTTTTTTCATTTTATGCTCTTCAAAAGCAATATTATATTCTTCCAAAACAGCAGGCACATTTTTATGACTATAAAGCTCTGTATGAAATTTAGCCTCTCTTTCTAAATACTTTCCACCATTAATTATTAAATCCTTATACATTGCTGCTTTAGTTTCTGGATCAGCTTTCTCAAAAGATTCCATAAAATCTTCCTGTATCTCCTCGTCTTTAAATATTTCCTTTAACTTTGGAACTAAATATTTATCCAAATCTTTCAAATATTCACTTTTCATCAAATATTCTTTTGCTTGTGTTAAAGATTTATATCTATTATCTAAATCAATTAAATCGCTAGCAAGTAATTTTTTAAATCTTACCATTAAATCGGTATAATACCCTTTTGTAGCTTTTTCAGATACGCCTAATTTTATTGCGATATCATCTCCAAATTTTGATAATAAAGCTTTTTCAAATTCTTCACATAAAATCTGCCTTCTATCTACTTTTGTAATATCGGAAACTTTTAATCTTGCATTATAATTTTTTAAAATATCTGTTTTATATGCTTTATCAAATGCTTCACAATCTCTTAATTTTGATTGATATCTATTTTCTATCTCAATCATAGCCTCAAGCGTTTTAGTATGGGCATCAATATCCTGCACATTTTTCTCTTCAAGCACAAAACCTAACATTGCATCTTTATCTTGTTCTGAAAAGGATGTGGCTTGCATTAATTTTTCTGCATACGCTCTAACTTTCCACATCATATCCTCTACTTTTACTAATTCTTTTGGATCTTTTACTTTATCTAATAAAGGCAAAATAGATTTATCAACAAGTTCAGGCTTTAAAATTAAATTAAATGCTCTTTTAAATTGCTCCTTCATGGCAACTCTCTCTGTAGCCAAATCTAATTCCAAACCTGAAGCCACAATTTCCTCACCAATTTGCGCATTAGCTTGAAAATAAACAAAACGTAATTGAAAAAAAATTGACATTAACTATAAAAAATTTAACAGATATCACTATACAATAAAATTTCTTAGAAGACAAATTTTCAAGTACAAAGATTTTGACACATCAAAGAATATTTTACAAAAAATATTTAAAATTCATTATTTATAAAGACACAGCTTAAACACAGCTTAATTTAACAAAATTTTAACAATTATTCCATATTAGAGGCAAAAACATGGCATCTTCTTTTTGGCAACTTTTTATTTAAAAGTTTCTATTGCGAAGGAATTTTTAAAGCGTAAGATATGGTATACGGAAATTGCAAAAACCACTAGATATTGTGGTTTTGTCTTTTTCTTACGTCAAAAATTTAAAATTCTAAATTATGCAAACTACTATCTCAGGCACAAAAAATACCCAGAATAAAAGTGAAAAAGCTTACCCTCGACAAGGATCGGGGGGTGAAAAAAAAGATTCTAGAGGCTTATTAGAACAAAAAGAAACTGATATTGCTTCTCAAAAAGCTTTAAAAATTAATAGACTTCACACCAAATCAAACCAAAACCCTCTCGATTACATTAACTATGAAACAAGACGGTCAGTTATTACAGAACCAAATGGTAAAATTGTTTTTGAAATGAATGATATAGAAGTGCCAACTGATTGGTCTCAACTTGCAACAGATATTTTGGCATCAAAATATTGTAGAAAAGCTGGAGTCCCTGGTAAAGGATATGAACATAGAGCAAGAGATGTTGTATACAGAATTTCAAATACTATTAAAATTGAAGGTGAAAAAAGGGGATATTTTGAAACATCAGAAGATGCTGAAACTTTTGAAGCAGAATTATCTTATTTAATGATCACTCAAAGAGGAGCTTTTAATTCACCAGTATGGTTTAATGTAGGATTA
>JBAZVA010000072.1:5510-6064 GCA_041661165.1 Candidatus Woesearchaeota archaeon
TGGCGGGAGCTTCTATGTCGATCCAAGTACACAAGATATTATTCAAACTACTGATGCATATAGCCATCCACAATGTTCTGCATGTTTTATTCAATCAGTTGATGATAATTTAATGTCTATATTTGATCTTGTAAAAAACGAGGCAAAACTTTTTAAATATGGTTCTGGAACTGGAACAAATTTTTCAAAAATAAGAGGATATCAAGAAAAACTATCTGGAGGAGGCACGTCTTCTGGGCTTATGTCTTTTCTTGAAGTATTAGATCGTGGCGCAGGAGCAACTAAATCTGGTGGCACAACAAGAAGAGCCGCAAAAATGGTTTGTCTTGATATTGATCATCCAGAAATTGTTGATTTTGTAAATTGGAAATTAAAAGAAGAAAAAAAAGTAGCAATTTTAATCGCAGCTGGTTATGATGCCAATTTCAATGGAGAAGCATATCATACAGTAGCAGGACAAAATTCTAATAATTCAGTAAGAATAAGCGATGCATTTATGAATGCAGTTTCCAAAGATGAAAACTGGGAAACTACTTTTAGAACAACAGGAGAAG
>JBAZVA010000073.1:0-6024 GCA_041661165.1 Candidatus Woesearchaeota archaeon
AATTCAGATTCCAATTCACTTTTTAGTGAGGATACAAGATTAAACTAACAAGTGGTTAAAGGAAACTTTAAAAACAACTTCAGGTTAATTTTATCAGGAGGTGTGACATGCTTGAAACTTTAACTTTGTCTGCAGGATTTATCTTTTTGATAATTGTATTGCTTGTTTGGGAAACTATCTGGAAATTTATGGGTATGTGGCGTGCATCAAAAAACAATTCAAAAGGTTGGTTTGTTGTAATAGGTATTCTTAACACATTAGGAATTTTGCCAATACTTTATCTGTATGTTTTCGGAAAGAAAAAATCTTCTACTAAAAAGAAAAGAAGATAAATTTTATTTATTTTTTATTTTTCTGTTATTTATTCTTTTGATTCCTTTTTATTTTCTTAATAATTCGCACATCTTGCAGATTTTATTTCTTGAGGGTTCCCCGCAAATTTCACAATATTTTATTTTTGTGCTTTCTTTTTTGAGTTTTTGTGAAATTTGCTCTGAGTTCTTCATGATATTCTTTTTTTGTTTATCATTCAAAGTTTTCATAAACTCCCTAATTTGTATTCTGTAAGAATCAATTGCACACGGGCATTTTTCATAAACAACAGGAAGCTTGTTCTTAATCGAATATTCTTTTATGTCTTTTTCTAGAATATAAAACAAGGGTTTTAGCCGGGGGATAAACTTTTTGTCGCTTATGTTTTTTGTAATAATTCCATTGTTCAAACTTAATTCAGGACTTCCCTTTAAAATGTTAAGCAAAAATGTTTGAATTTCATCGTCAAGATGATGTCCTGTTGCAATATATTTTGCTTTTAATCTTCGTGCTTCTTTGTTCAAAATCCATTTTTTTATAACCCCGCAAATTGCGCAGTTTTTTATTGTGTTTTTTGATTTTGATTGGATGCTTTGTCTTATGTTGCACATTGAGTTCCCCATTTCTTTTCTTATGTCATAAACATGCAATTTTATTTTCAAATTATTACATAATTTCTTAACAGCATTAAAACAATCTTCACTATATCCGCCCATTTTTAAATCAATATAAAATCCTTCAATATTATAACCTAATTTTTTTAAGAGATAAGCCATAACACTCGAATCTTTTCCCCCTGATAAAGCAACAATAATTTTGTCTTTTTTATTCAATTTTATCTTTGATAAGGTTTGCCTTACTTGTTGTTCAATGTTTAAATCCATACCTAAAAAAAGAGAAATACAATATTTAAACATAACTTCAATCTTTATTGAACTCTTCGTTTGGTTTATAAATAATAATCTCATTTATTATTCATGGCTGAGAAAAAATTCATCTTAATATCAATGGATGATAACCGAGCAAAGAAACTTGCAGATGTTCTTGGCAATAAGACATGCAACAAAATAATTGATTTTCTTGCTGAGAAAAACGCAAGCGAGAAAGACATCGCAGACGCATTAAAAATTCCTATTAACACTATAGAGTATAATCTAAACAAACTTCTTTCTGCAGGTTTGGTTGAAAAGTCAAAGAATTATTTTTGGAGTAGAAAGGGGAAAAAGATAGATATTTACAAAGTTTCAAACAAGTCAATAATTATTTCTCCAAAAAACAAAATATCTTCAAAAATCAAATCTATTGTTCCTGCTGTTTTATTGTCTCTCGCAGGAACTATTGGAATAAAATATTATTATTCATCACAAGAAGCAACAAGGCAAATTGCAAATGATTTGGCAGTAAAATCTGCATCAGCAATGGCAGAATCAGAAAATTATTTTTCAAGCGCACAAGCATTTCCTGTTTGGGGTTGGTTTTTAATTGGAAGTTTGACTGCAATATTAATTATAACAATAATAAACTGGAGAAAATTATAATGAAATCAAATTCAAAAGAATTGAAAGGAGGTAAAATGGAAAAATCAGTAAAAATAACTCTGATAATTGCTGTTACAATATTGGCTGTTGTATTGATTGGGTTTAATAATTTATTTCCTACATCAAATACCTTAACTTCCAACGGAGATGCAACAATAAGTGTTGTTCCGGATGTAATCGCTGTTTATCTGAATGTTGAAACAACAGATAAAAGTGCTGAAATTGCAAAAAATACAAATGCAGAAATTATTGAAAAAATTAAAACTGCATTAAATCAACAGGGATTTGAAGACAAAGAAATTGAAACAATGTCTTATAATTTATACCCCCAATATAGTTGGAGTAGTGGAAAACAAAATTTAATTGGATATCAGGCAACACATCAATTAAGAGTTAAGATGCCAGCAGAAGATTCCGATAATATTGGAAGTGTTATAGATGCAGGTGTTAATTCTGGAGCAACAATTAGTTATGTAAGTTTTGAACTTTCTCCTGAAAAAGAAAATGAGTACAAGGCAGAAGCAATGAAATTAGCTTCACAGGATGCAAAAACAAAAGCAGAAGCAGTTGCATCAGGATTAGGAAAAAAAGTTGGAAGATTAGTTTCTGTGTCAACAGATTCTTTTAACTACTATCCATATAGAGTTTATGAAGAGAGCGCAGGTTCAAGTATGGAAGATGCAAAAGTCGCAACAACAAATATCCAGCCATCAAGTCAGGATGTTTCTGCAAGTGTTACAGCAGTATTCAAAATAAATTAATTTTTTTATTTTTCTTTTATTTTTTGTTTTAATTATTTTCAGAATTTTGTATCGGACTGCCAGAAGGCATTTGCCCTCTTGCAGGCATTAAATCAGCACATGCTGAATTTGTTGAATCAATCTGCCGGCAATAATAAAAACATGCTTCTTTGTTTTTTTCACAATAAGTTTTTATTTCTGCTGAGTCTGTTGTGCTTTGAAAAAAAGAAGTGACAGCATTTTTTTCTTCATCACTTATTTCAGTTGGTTGAAAAGAGGAGAATGAACCTTTGTTTGGTTTCTTAAAAATTAAATACCCAAGAAAAATATTGCTTGCAATAAGAATAATTACTAAAATTACCAACATCTTTGTTAAATTTGTTTTCATTCTTTAAAAAAATATTTTTTGTTTTTAAGCAAGATGGATTTTAAGTCCATTATTCATATCTTAATGCTTCTACAGGATTTAATCTTGAAGCTCTGTAAGCAGGAATAGCTCCTGCAATCATACCGACCATTACTGAAAATAACAACGAGAAAATTAAAAGTTCTGGGGTGATTGCAGTATTGCTTAACATCCTCGACATCCCCATATCTTCTGTTGAAGAGCCAAAGTAACTAATTAAACCAGAACCAAAAACTCCGAGAATTATTCCTCCGATTCCTCCAACCAATCCGATTAATCCAGAATTTAATAAAAATATTGTGAGAATATCTTTGTCTTTGGCTCCTATTGATCTCATAACTCCTATTTCTTTTGTTTTTTCAAGAACAGATGTAAACATAGTATTTGCTATTCCAATCGCCCCTACAATTAATGATATTGCAGCAATTGCCCCAAGAAACAAAGTCATTGTGTTCATTGTTTCTTTTATTGTTTCTTGTCTTGATGTAGGAGACGATACTGTAAAATCCTGTTTTTTTTCATCAAGAATTCCTCTAGATATCATCAGCTTTTTGGTTATAGTTGTTACAGTTTCGTTTGAAATATCAATATCTTCTATTTTCACAAGAATAGAATCAAATTCCTTGTCTCCAACATCTTCCAAAATTTCTCTGGCAGAATTTATTGGAATATAAACTTCTCTTCCTTCTTCTAATATTCCAACAACCCTAAATGATACCCCTTCAATATTTACTTTACTGTTTAGTGTAATTGGGTTATCAAAAGAATTAACTAAATTTCCACCAATAACAACACATAATTTATCTCCATTAGTTAAAAATCTCCCTGAACTTAAAGTGCTTGTTGTAATATGTTTCCAAGAAGATTCATCAACACCAATAACTGAAACAGATAAACTTTTTGTAAGATAAGTTAAATCCGCTCTTTCAGAAACTTGCCCCATTACATAATTTATGTTATTAATACTTGTTATAACATTTATATCTTTTGATGTTAAATTTTTTCCGCTTGAACTCGATGTTGATTGCGTATCTCCTCCAGGCATAAAATTTCCTGGTCTTTGTGCATTTGAATATCCTTGTGTTATTGTGATAATATCTGCGCCAAGCCCTCCCAATTGTTCTTCAAGATTGCTTTGCGCTCCTTGGCTTATTGAAATAATAGAAACTACTGCAGCAATCCCGATAATAATGCCTATTATTGTAAGCCAGCTTCTTAATTTGCTGTGAAGAAGAATATTCAATGCTAATTTGAATGATTTATATATCTTCATCTTGGTTTTTTCTTTTTTTGATTATCACATAAATAATTGTTATTATTATAATCGTTGTTATGACAAACAATGAAATCAAAATATAATTAGTTCCGTTTGTGCTTTGTGCATTTTTTTGATTAAACTGGCTTGTAGTTGTTGGTATATCTGAAGTTAATGATGTGCTCGCAGTTGATTGGGGCATTTCAATTGTTTTTGTTATTTTCTGTCTCGTCCCTTTAGTATCTGTGTAATATATTTCCACATTTATTGTGTTAGAACCTCCTGCAGTTTTTGTAGCCTCAAAAGACGCTATTGAATAATCTCCTTTTTCCAAATTTCCGATAACAGAAGAACTACTTCCAGTTATTTTTATACCTGTTTGTTCAGGGATTACAACTGTTACAGAATCTGCCGGATTTTTTCCTATATTTGACACAGATATTAATAATCCATCTGTTGAATAATCTGACAAGCTAATCTCAAAATCTGTCTGCCCACCAACTATAATGCCTGCGTTTGACGTTTCTGTTATCGTTGTATTTCCTTGCTTGAAAGATAATATAAAAGTTAATTCATACAAATTCGGTTCTGCAGAAGATGAAGTAAAAACACTAAATTCTATTTCTTCTCCATCATCCCCTTCAAGCATCCCAATATTTTTTGTATTGCTCATCCCTATTGGGAGTATGCTTCCTGATTTTTCAGTCCATGAAAAAATTAAGTTCTCAATATCCACATCTCCTGTATTTTCAATTTGAAAAGTAATTTCTGCCTCTTCTCCGGGTATAAGAGTGTTTGGTGAAATTTCAGATATTCCAACAAGAGAACTTCCTGCTGAAATAAATTGCATCAAACATAATCCAACAATAAGAGAAATACAAATCAAAATTTTCTTTTTATTTTTCATATTATTTCTCCATCTTGTAATTTAACAATTCTAGCATTTTTTTTCATTTTTGAAACAAGAGTCATGTCGTGGGTTACAATGATTAATGTTTTTCCTTCTTTTTTATGTAGTTGATACAAAAAATTAATAATATATTTCCCGGTTTTTGTGTCAAGGTTACCTGTTGGTTCATCTGCAAGTATTATTTCGGGATTATTTGCAAGCGACCTTGCTATAGAAACTCTCTGTGCCTGCCCACCGCTTAATTCTTTTGGTTTATGCTTTATCCTGTCTTTTAACCCAACAAGTTCAAGCAATTTTCTTGCTCTTTCTTCACATTTTTCAAATTCTTGGAATTCCATTGGAAGCATTACATTTTCCAATGAATTAAGAGTAGGAATTAAATTGAATTGCTGGAATACAAATCCGATTTTTCTCCCTCTTATTTTTGCTATTTTGGACTTGCTTAATGAAGTAATATCTATTCCGTCGAATAAAACCGCACCTTTTGATGGCAAATCTAAACAACCTATAAGATTCATTGCAGTGCTTTTTCCACTTCCACTTGAACCAATAATTATCACAAATTCTCCTCTGTAAATTTTTAAATTTGCTTTTTTAATTGCATTAACTTCTATTTTTCCTATTTGATAAGTTTTCCATACATCTTTGAGTTCGAGGATAGTTTGTTTCATGTTCATAAATTTTTAGTTAATTTTGTATGGAAAACATTCATTTTTAAGCAAGATGGATTTAAAATCCACTCTTTTTATAAAGTTTTAAATATAACTTTCAATTAATTAGAATATGAAGCCATTTGTTGAAAATATTATACTTGGATTTGGAGCAGAGGCAATTTATTCATTTGTGATTATAATATGTAGTTT
>JBAZVA010000074.1:0-5962 GCA_041661165.1 Candidatus Woesearchaeota archaeon
AATTATACAACCTCTACTCCAACAGATATGTGAACATGAAAAATATTAGACGTAGAAACTCCACAATTAAAATTTAACTCAGGAATAATTCCAAATGTTACATCTATTAATAGAAATACAACTGGAAAATTAATTATCACTGCAGATAATATTTGAGCTGACTATATAGAAGTAATTTGAACTCTATATTGAGATCAAAAAGACTATTATTCTTGAGCAATTTCTTCAACTACCTTTACTAGTATTACTATTCCATGGACAGGATGAAGTACAAATTATGCAATAAAATTTTGTAAATCAATTAATGATTGAAAAATGGCTTGTACCGGTCAATTTATTGAGAGAACTTCTGGACAAACAATAGATGAAACTGCTATTAATAATTTTAAGAAAAATGCTTCAAATTTTAATGCATCTTGTGAAAAATGAAAAAAATCATTCAAAAATCATTGATGTAATGATGATAAGCTCGTGGCCTATGCTCCATATAATGAGTTTGGAGATATATATATGAATGTTGATAATTGAGATATTCTTTGATTTGAAACAAAAAGTATAATCTCAACAAGTACATTAACTTGATCTTATACTTTATTAGAAAAGACTCAGGACTTAAAAAACATATTACTTCCAAAAATATGAGATTTAAGATATATTCCAAGTTTTGATTCAAAAAGTTCTATTTTTTGAGATAATACAAGTACGATTAATTTTATTGTACCGCTTTGACTTAAGGAATATAAGAAAGAAACATCATTTATGTCTTACATAGGATGAAATTGAGGAATATTTATAGATAATACATGAAATGATTGAGTTGTTAATGATTATATAAAATATAATCTTACTCCACTAAATTTAAAAGATAAATTCATTATTGAAATGAGTGTTAGAGGCGGGGCACTGAAAAGAACTTCATTAAGTAAGAATTTTACTTTATTTGATTTTTGAGGAAGTAATAATAAATTAGTTTTAAATACATATCAGAATAAATTGGCTTTAATAATTAGTTGAACAGAATTAAATATTTATATTCCAGAATTTAATAATATGGATTCAAATAAATATTATAAAGTAATTGTAATATTTGAATGAGGTAAATTTAAATTAAAAGTAATATGAGATTGATTTGAAAAATCTACGGACTCAAAGTTCTACAGTGTACTTAATACTAATACTTTATATATTTGATCTTCATCAGTTCCTGATTCTCAATGGAATGATATAATTGATTATGTAAAAATTTATAAAAATTAAATTTTATTTTAAATTCTCCAATCTATTGGTTTAATTCAATTTTTTTTAAGATATTCGTTAGTTTTGGAAAAATGCTTACATCAAAAAAATCATTTGTGGGCAGAAAATGGGGATGGGTGAGGGGCTTTTAGAATTAGGTGTTTTTTGGAATCTATCAAATTTTCTTTTGACTGAGCGAATGCTCACCAGAGTATAAAAACAACTCCAGACTTTTGCGATGATATTTTTGAAATTATCGCATCTGTCAATATTTCCCAGCCAATTTTGCTGTGGGAGGCCGGTTCTCAGGCTCTTACAGTGAGTACGGCATTAAGAAGTAAAACTCATTGTCTGGCCCAAGTTTCTAGATTTCAATTTGTTGGAATTTCTGATCAAATATCGTTTTTGATTTCTTTGAAAATATTTTGAAGAGATGGTGGATTTCTGATTCAATCTAGCACAGAGAAGCTAAGTCCATGGGCTTGCCCGACTCCATGATATGGGTCTTGTCCTAGAATTACAACTTTTACCTGATCAAATGGCGTCAGATTTAGTGCGTTAAAGACATTATCTCAGGCTGGATAAATAGTTTTTCACTCTTTTTTTTCCTTAATCAGAAATTCTTTAATATTTTTAATATAGTCTTTCTCAAATTCTCACTCAAGTATTTTAAGCCAAGAAGCGTCTATTTTTGGATTTATTTCCATATTTTTATAAATAATATTTTATATTATTTATAATATCTTTTATAAGAAAAAATCAATTTTTTCGCAAATTTTCTCAATTTAACCCCACATCAAATTGACTTATTTGAAATAATTTATAATATTGAAGAAATAATATATTTATAAGCTATTAACTATGTTTAATGAAGAATCTTTAGTAAGAATTGAGAAAATCAAAAGAATGAAGAATTTTGGGATTATTCCATATGCTTCATCATTTGATAAAAAAGATAAAATAAGCGATTTAATCCTAAGAGAAAAAGAAGTTTTTCGTGATATTAATGACATTATAATTAGTGCTAAAGTTTGAGTGCAAACTGCTGGAAGGGTTATTTTATATAGAAGTTTTGGTAAGATTTCTTTTGGAAAATTACAAGATTCAACTGGTGAAATCCAGATTATGTTCTCACGTGAAAATTGTACGATAGATACAGGTACCGGTACCCAAAGTACTTTGGGTACCGGTACCCCTGAGGAAATGTCGGCTTATAAATTTGTAGAAAAACTTGTAGATATTGGGGATTTTATTGGAGTGAAATGAGAATTATTTATGACACACAAATGAGAACTGACTATATTTGTTAGCGAATTCCAATTTTTATCAAAAGCTATTCGCTCGCTTCCTGAGAAATTTCACGGATTACAAGACAAGGAATCTATTTATCGTCAAAGATATTTAGATTTAATTATGAATAAAGATAGTTATGAGAGATTTTTATTTAGATCTCGCTTTATTAAGGCACTTCGTGATTTTTATGATGAAAATGATTTTATAGAAATAGAAACTCCAATACTTGGAAGCTCAGCTTCTGGAGCGGCTGCTGCCCCTTTTATTACACATCACAATGATTATGACCATGATTTTTTTCTTCGCATTTCCCCAGAGACAAGCTTAAAAAAGGCTACAGTTTGAAGATTTGAACGTGTTTTTGAAATTTGAAGACAATTTAGAAATGAGTGATCTGACCCATCTCATATGCAGGAATTTACTTCTGTTGAGCATTATTCCGCTTTTTGGGATTTTGAGGATAATATGAGATTTACCGAAAAAATGTTTGATTATTTATTTACAAAATTAAACTTAGACAAAATTGTACAAATAAAAGACAAAGATTGAAATTCTCAAAGCGTAAACTTTTCAACTCCTTGGGATAGAATTGATTATATAAAATGAGTTCGCGATGCCTCAGGAATAGATGTTTCTGCCTATAATGTCTGAGATGAAGACAAATTAAGAAATGATATAATATCAAAATGAATTCGTTTTGAGAGAATGGAAAAAATGGGATTAAATACACTAATTGATTACTTATACAAAAAAGTTCTTAGACCCGGAATAATTTGACCAGCTTTTGTCTACAATTACCCCCGCACTATGCAACCACTTGCGAGAGTGAGTGATGAAAATCCAAATATTGTAGAACAATTTCAGCTAGTTATAAATTGATGGGAAGCAGTTAAAGCATACAGCGAGCTAGTTGATCCAATCAAGCAATGAGAGAATTTTGTCGAGCAAGCTAAAAATGCAGCTGCGGGTGATGAAGAAGCCACAAGTCCAGATGATGATTTTGTGCTTGCGATGGAATATGGAATGCCATGCCAATCTGGTTGGTGAATGGGCGTTGACCGCATAATTACACTTCTTACAGGACAAGAAAATCTTAGAGATAGTATTTTATTTCCTTTAACAAAACCTGTAAATGAATAGAATGGAGAAAATTTTATCTAATCCAAAAAGACAAATAGAAGATATGAATAAATTGTTTTTGCTTATTAATGCCTTTTGATGACTGAATTTTGCTCAAAGAGTAGAATCTATAATTGATAAAGTATACCTAGATAAAGAAGGTAATTTTAAAGTAAAATGAAAAAAGAAACACTGATGAAAACTTAATTTAGAAAAGATTTTCGATAAATTTAATAAAAATTAATTAATTTAAAATATGGAAAAAAGTAAAATAAAAATTGCTTCAAAAGAAGTTGATTATTCTCAATGGTATTTGGATGTTGCAAAAGCATGAGAGTTATTTGAATATTCTCCAACTCCTGGCTGTATTGTGTTTAAACCAAAATCAGTAACTTTATGGGAGCAAATGAAAGAATATATGAATAAAGATTTTGGGGCCTTATGAGTTCAAAATCTTTATTTACCACTTTTAATTCCAATGTCTTTTTTTGAAAAAGAAAAAGAACATGTGGCAGGTTTTGCTCCAGAATTAGCCGTAGTTACATATGGTGGATGAAAGGAATTAGAGGATAAATTAGCAATCAGACCTACTTCAGAAACTATGTTTTGTGAGTATTTTAGATGAGAATTACAAAGTTATAGAGATTTACCAATTCTTACAAATCAATGGGTAAATGTTATGCGTTGGGAAAAAAGAACAAGACCTTTTCTTAGAACTGCAGAATTTTATTGGCAAGAATGACACACTCTTCATGAAACAAAAAATGAAGCTCAAAATTTTGCATTAAGTATTTTAAATAATGTTTATGCAAAAAATTTAAAAGATTTAATGGCAATAGCTTGAATTAAATGACAAAAATCAGAAAGTGAAAAATTTGCATGAGCTGAAAAAACATTTACATATGAACCAATGATGTCAAATGGGCGGGCACTTCAAATTTGTACTTCTCATTTACTTTGAAGATGATTTATGGAGCAATTTGATGTTTCATTTCTAGGAAGGGAATGAAAAAAAGAATTTCCTTTTTACACCTCTTGGGGACTTTCAACTCGCTCTATAGGATGACTTATTTCAAGTCATAGTGATCAAAAATGATTAATTATTCCACCAAAGATGTCAGAATACAAAGCTGTTATCTTACCGATTTTTTGAAAAGATAATACAGATGAAGTAAAGCAATATGTTTTAAATATATGAGATAAATTAATTTGAAAAACAAGAGAGGTTCCTATAAAATGAGAATATTTTAGGGCGCTTGTCTGAGATAATTGAAAAAAGGTATTAATTGATTATAGGGATGCAAGATTTGGAGAGAAAATAACCGATTTTGAAATTTCTGGATATTCAGTTGCAATTATTGTTTGACAAAAAGAAATGGAAGAAAATATTTGTACTGTGATTTCTAGAATTTCTTGAGAAAAAATACAAGTTTCAATGGATGAATTAAATAAAACTGTCTCAGAAATGCTTGAAAAATGACAACAAGAATTATATCAAAAAAGTAAAGAAAGATTAGAAAATAATATTGCCTCTTGCTATACAATCGAAGAAATATGAGAAGCTCTGGAATCTGGAAAATTTGCAATTTATGAATGGGATAAAAGCGATAATAAAGTATGATCAATTTTTGAGGCTGAAATAAAAGATAGGTTTAAAGCGACAACTAGGTGTATTCCAGACTCTGGACAACTTAAGATTATAGATGATTTTAAACTTAAAAAAGAAAACACAATTAAAGTAATTGTTGCAAGAGCATTTTAAAAAATATTTAATTTTTAACTTATTATATATGGTATGTTTAGAATGAATGGCTGTTATAACAAGAAATATAAATGATAAAGCCTGAAAACCAACAACTATTTCTGATTATACTACATCTAGAAAAGATCAAGATAAAAGATTAGCTGCACTTGGTAGTTTTGATGTTTTTTGAGCTTGAATGGGTGAAAAACCACAAGAATCAACTTGAAATGAAGTTGAAAAAAATAAAGGTATAATTGCGAAAATACTGGGAATTTTGAAATAAAATTATTAACTTTTAAAATTATGGAAAAACCCGATCAATGGGCTACAAAAGAGGTTCTAGATTCTAGAAAACAAGAGCTTTGAATTATAGAAACTAGAGATGAAACTCTAACAAATTCTTGGGCAAATAGAAATGCCATAAGAGTTGATACTACTTGAGTTATTTGAAAAAATAAAACTTTAATTCAAAGAGTTTTAGATTCCGTAAAATGAGTTAGAGATGATAATAGTAATTTGGTATGGATATCTAATCATCCGGCACCAAAAACTACTGATAGATTTATTTTA
>JBAZVA010000075.1:0-5843 GCA_041661165.1 Candidatus Woesearchaeota archaeon
TTACTTCAATTCAGGCCAAGCAGTATCTTTTGCAGTTTGGTGAAAATACTATTTTTCATAGAAAAAAACTCCAACCATTTTTATTGTTACTTAAAAAATTTAATAATCCTCTTTTGTTTCTTTTGATGGGGGCTGCAATGATATCATTTTTTTTTGGTCAACGTATTAATGCCATCATACTTATTGTTATGATTTTCGTATCTGTTATTCTTGATTTCTTTAATAGTTATAAATCAGAAAAAGTTGCTCTTAAATTAGTTGAAAAAGTTGCCTCAACAGCAACAGTAATAAGAGATGGATTAAAACAGGAGATACCATTTCATGGACTTGTTCCTGGTGATGTTGTTGAATTAACCGCTGGTGATGTTATTCCAGCAGACTGTGTAGTTATCTCTGCTGATGATTTTTTTGTTAATCAGTCTGCTTTAACAGGTGAATCTTTTCCTGTTGAAAAATTTATCGATACTGATGTGGAAATACCAATAGATGAAATTTTAAAACTTACAGATGACACTGCTGTTTTTATGGGGACTTCTGTTGTTACAGGTAGTGCTTTGGTTGAAGTTATACAAACTGGCGCAAGGGCTGAATATGGAAAAATTGCTGATAAACTTTCTGTATCAAAACAAAAGACAAGTTTTGAAATCGGTCTAAAAGATTTTAGTGTATTTATTTTACGTTTAACCTTGGCGATGGTTATAATAGTTTTTTTTGTTAATGCTTTTTACGGAAGGGGTTGGTTGAACTCATTTTTATTTGCTGCTGCTATTGCTGTAGGGTTAACTCCTGAACTTTTGCCAGTTATCATGTCCGTTACTCTTTCTTATGGTTCACTTCGTATGGCCAAGAAAGAAGTTATTTTAAAAAATTTAGCGTCTGTTCAAAATTTTGGAAGTATGGATATTTTATGTACTGATAAAACTGGAACTCTTACAGAAGATAAAATTGAATTAGTTAAATGTGTAAATATTTCAGATATCGATTCAAAAAATACACTTCTATATGCATATCTAAGTAGTATCTATCATACCGCACGTAAAAGTCCACTTGATGATGCAATTCAAGAACATGGAAAAATGGATATTACTCAATATTCAAAAATAGATGAAATACCTTTTGATTTCGAGAGACGTCGCGAATCAATTGTTGTTGATAATAATGGAGAAAGATATTTGATAACAAAAGGCGCACCTGAGAGTATTTTTATTGTTTGTAATAATTTAGATGATAATGGAGTTATTTATTTTGATGATAACAATAAAAAAAGAGCCAAAGAAGAATATGATAAATTAAGTGATGATGGTTTTCGTGTTTTGGCTTATGCAGTTAAAAAAATCGAAAGAGAAGAGAGGGTTAAATATAAAAATCAAGAAGAAGAGGAGATGACTTTTGTTGGTTTTGCGGCATTTCTTGATCCTCCAAAAAAGAGTGCCAGCTCTGCTCTTTTGGAATTAGAAAATTTATCAATAGGATTAAAAATTATTACAGGCGATAGTGAAATATTGACCGAAAGAATTTGTCGAGATCTTGATATAAAAATTCAAGGCGTTTTGACTGGTTTAATCCTTGACACTCTTACAGATGAAGACTTAACAAAAAAACTTGATAGTGTAAATATTTTTGCGAGGGTCAGTCCTGTTCAAAAAGAAAGAATTGTTAAGTTGCTTCAAAATGCTGGTCATACAGTAGGGTATATGGGGGACGGTATAAATGATGCACCAGTTTTGAAAATCGCAGATGTTGGTATTTCTGTAAATAATGGTGTTGATGTTGCAAAAGAAACAGCAGATATTATTTTGATGAATAAAAATCTACATGTATTAAAAGATGGAGTAATAGAAGGACGTAAAACATTTCAGAATACTTTAAAATATATAAAAATGGGATTTAGTTCTAATTTTGGAAATATGTTTTCTATGATGGGAGCTTCTTTTATTCTTCCATTTTTCCCAATGTTATCTTCTCAAATATTATTAAATAATTTTATGTATGATATTTCTCAGACAACACTTCCGACTGACAATACAGACATAGAATCAGTTAAAAAACCACTAAAGTGGAACATGAAGGAATTT
This sequence comes from Candidatus Woesearchaeota archaeon, assembly GCA_041661165.1. GTDB lineage: Archaea > Nanobdellota > Nanobdellia > Woesearchaeales > JBAZVA01 > JBAZVA01. The sequence goes on from JBAZVA010000075.1 coordinate 2,076, forward strand.
TATAAATATATAATTGCTTTTGGGATAGTTAGTTCTGTTTTTGATTTTTTAACATTTTTTGTTTTGTTTAAGGTATTTAATTTGAATCCAAGTCAATTTCAAACAGGTTGGTTTATTGAATCTATTGCCACTCAAGTATTAGTTATATTTATAATTAGAACAAAGAGAACACCATTTTTCAAAAGTACGCCTGGAAAGTGGATTACATTTAGTACTATTGGGGTAGTAATCTTAGCATGGGTGATTCCATATACCCCAATAGGTTCACTTCTTTCTTTTTCACCATTACCTCCTATTCTTATAGTTACAATTATTTGTATAGTTATAATGTATTTAATTGTTGCTGAAATTTCAAAATATTTCTTTTATCGTATGTTTACAAAAGCCCCTTAATATATAGATATTTATCCAGTTATAATATAAAACTCTTCTTTTAAGAATATTACGAGGAAGGGTTTTTATCTATTGACAAATTGTGTTATTTGTGATAGAATATGTTTAAATTTAAAACAGATAGACTTTTGCATTTTTAGAAGTTATCTAGTTTTAATATAAAAAATATTTATTTAATTTCATATGTTTTTAAATCAAATCATTAATCTAGGTATTATGAAAAAAATTTATTTATTGCTCATTGTAATTTTTGTTGGAGTATTTGTTTCTTGTCAGAAGGAAGAGTTTAATCTCTCTGGAGTAGATTCTTCTGGTGACATTCCATCTACCATAACTAAAAATACCAACTGGTGTTGGGTAACCGAGAAAAATTTCTTGGCTACATATGATGAGATTGGAGATGGTTGCAATCAATATTATGATGACTACAATAGTAGTTGGAATTTTTATGATTGTGGAGTTTGGGTAACTGTTGATGTTCCAATGTACTATGGCACTGTTGATGGTGTTCGATATGTTGCTCCAAATTCAACAACTCTTATAATGTCTCATGAGACATATCTTAATGGGCTTGATTTGGTAACTAAGTTCAAAACTGTAAAAGCCTATTTTGACAAAGGACAGAACCCTGTTGGTCAAAATTTCATGAGGATTGAATCCTTTGAACAATTGTAAAAAAATATTTCTCTTTAAAATAAAAGGGGAATAAAATTAAAAAAGAACTGAAATGTGAAAACATTTCAGTTCTTTTTGTTTCTTGGAGTTTAGATTTTAAAAACATTGATTAAAAATTTTGTAAAAAAGTTCACTAAAGGGTATAATAAAAGCATTATGGGATTTTTATTTTCATCAAAAAAAGAAAAACTTGTTGCTGTTTTTGATATTGGCTCTGGGAGTGTTGGTGGTGCATTAGTTCGAATGCCTACTGATATAAAAAATTTACCTACGATTATTAAAACGTTTCGTACTGATATAGTAGATAGAAAAGAAATGGATTTTAATTTATTTCTTAAAGATATGATTCTTGCTTTGGGTTTTACTTCTAAGGCGTTATACGACAGTAAACTTGGAGCTCCTGATGAAATAGTTTGTGTTTTGGCTTCGCCTTGGTATATCTCTGAAACTCGTTTGATAAAAATGGCCAAGGAACGTCCATTTACTTTTACAACTAAATTAATAAATGAATTATTAGAAAAAGAATTTGATAATCTTAAACTTCTATATAAAGGTAAGTATGAAGATTCTGAAAGTAGTCCTGAAGTTATTGAACATCCAATTATTGGAGTTTCTCTTAATGGATATCATGTAGATGATCCATTAGGTAAAAAAACACGTTCTATTGAAATAAATATGGTGATTTCACTTTCTCCTAAAATGTGTTTAGACGCTATACAAGAAACATTATCTAAAAGTTTTCACCACACTCCTGTTTCTTTTTCATCATTTATGGTCTCTTCTTATATATCAGTTAGAGATAGATATATGAACCATGATTCATATCTGTTACTTGATATAGGTGGAGAAGTTACAGATATTGGAATTGTTTCTAAGGGAATTCTTAGAGATTCGCTTTCCTTTCCTTATGGTAGAAAAACCTTATTCCGAGATATTTGCAAAAAGTTAAAAATTGAGCTACGTGATGCTTATGAAATATTTAATCTCTATAACAAGGGGACTTTGTCTGATAAAGAAAAAGTAAAAATTGAACCTGTTTTGGATTCAATAAAAAAAGATTGGGGGCAAGCATTCCGTGATTGTGTGAATACTCTTCCAAGAACCTTAACACTTCCAAATGTAATGTTTTTAACTATTGATGCCGATGTAAAAGATTGGTTTATAAAAGTAATAAATAGTGAAGAATATATTCAATCAATGGTTCCTAATAAAAAATTTACTCTAGTTGCAATTGATGGACCAGAATTCTTAAGTATGTGTTCTGTTAAAAATGGAACATGTGATCCATTTTTAATGATTGAAGCAATAAACGTAATGAGAAAGTTTGAACTCTATGAATAGGAAATTGGAAGATATAAAAATTATTAAGAGACATGATGTAAAAACACCTAAGGCTGATGTTTTTGTTGATAATCATTTTGAAGAACATAAAAAAGACATAGAGAAAAATACTACAAGTAATATCATATTATCTAAGGATCTTGATAATCATAATCCAACATATTACCCTTCGGAATTTAATAATGAACATTCAAATAAGTACGATTTTTTAAATAAGATAAATAATAAAACATCTTCATTTTCACCTAAAATGTCACAATCTCCACGCATGCCAAGTAGAGAACATTCTTTTAGTAAAATTTTACTTGTTTTATTTATATTATCTTTATCTTTTGGTTTTCTTTATTTATTTTCAACTAAATTTCTTACAGCAAACGTAACGGTTATTGCTAAAAATAAAACTTTTGAATTAAATCATATGAAATTTACTACTGATAAATCAAAAAGTAGTGGAATTCCTTTTGAACTTATGGTTGTATCAGATAGTGAATTTAAAGATATATATCTAACAACATCAAAAGAGGTCTCAGAAAAGGCAAAAGGGGAAATCACTTTATATAATGAATATAGCATAACCGCTCAAAAAATATTAGCCGGGACATTTATCTCAGATGAAAATGGTAAATCATACAAAATTGATACAGCTGTTTCTATCCCTGGTTATACTTTAGATAAAGATAAGAAAATAATTCCAGGAAAAATTATTGCAAAAATAACTTCATTTTTACCAGGAGATGCTTACAATGGTGAACCAAAATATTTTTCTGTAAATTTATTTAACAAAACAGATAAATTTAAAAAAATTTATGGTAAGGCAGATTCTCCTATGACGGGTGGAATGGTTGGCTCGGTTTATTATTTGGATGATTCAGAAAAAATAAATATTCCCACAACAAATAATAACTTAAGAGATAGATTATTGAGGAAAATAAATGCTCAAGTTCCTGAAGGATATATATTGTATCCAGATTCAATTAATTTCTCATATGAATCTGGTGAAAATATAATTTCAAAAACATCAAATGCAAAGCTTGAAACAAAAGGAGAGTTGTCTGCATTTTTAATAAAGAAAAGTGATTTATCAAAAAATATTTTAAATAAATTATTGCCTGATATTTCTAATAAAGAAAGATTAGAAATTATTGAACCTGAATTATCTGTATTAACATTTAATTTTTCAAATGCAAATCAAATAGTTGCTAAAGATATAGAAAGTTTTGATTTTGAGTTAACAGGGAATCTTTCAGTTAAATGGAATCCTTATGTTGAAGAATTAAAAAACCTATTGATTTCTCAAGATAAAAATAATGTCACTCCGCTTTTTAAGAAAGACCCTGGGATATCTTCTGCTAGTGTAAA
>JBAZVA010000076.1:0-5807 GCA_041661165.1 Candidatus Woesearchaeota archaeon
GATAACATGTCAATAACAAGTCCAATTTTAACATCACTTCTTGTTTCTAGTTTGTTGGTTGTAGAATCCCAAACAGCAACTCCCATATCAACAGGAAGAGCTTGAACGACAGAGTTTCCAATAGAAGCTGTATCAAATCTATTAGTTGCAGCGTTCCAGATTGCCACTCCACCATCTAATGGCGTGTTTTCTCTTGTAGCAATTGCTTGCAAAGAAGTTTTCACAATTCCATCAACTGAAGTTCCCACTTTAAAAGTATCAGTTTCTTCATCGAATACAATATAATAACTATCTAAGCCAATTCCACGTTGAATTTCTATACCAGCCATATTGGTAGATAAAGCTGTTCCGTTTTTGTTTAATGTTAAAATTGGATCTGTAGAATTTAAGGAATTTACATTCACATTAGTAGTAGCTACAACAATATCAACAGAAGTTGGTGTAATCTCCATAATTTTAGAAGCGCCAATTCCCGTGCCAGTCCAAAATTGAATTCTTGAATCTGGATCATCAAAAAGATTAAAAAGAGTAGTAATACTTCCATCTCCATTTTCTTTACTTACTATTGTGTTTGCTACATTTCCAGCATTAAATTGGGTTTCTCTGGCAAAAAAATCTCTTTGATCGTAAGTGTTTGCTAAAACATAAGTCCCAGGAGTTCCTGTAATTTCTACAAAATAAAAATCATTAGTAAAAACAGATGGATCTGGTGCTCCAGCCCAAGTAGTTGAAACAAGAACAACTTCCCCTAGTTCATTAGTAGAAATTAAATATTTTCCAGCAACAGGAATTGGAATAATTCCTAAAGAAGGAATTAAACTAACATCTCCAGAAAATGCAGTAAATATTTTATTAAGATAAAGATTACTTCTTAAGATAGAAGCATTGATATAAACAATAAGTTCAAAAGATTTAGCAAAACCAACTGTATCATCTTCCCAGTTTGTTAAATCATCAACCCCAGTTCCTATAAAATAATCATAAGTTCCATCAATAAAAGAACGAGCTTTAAATTTACCATTAGCAGTAAGTTTAACCTCAAAATTATAATTACCAAATTCAATATCGTTGGTTGGAAAAATAATTTTATTAAGAATTCTGGAAAATAAATCAACATCAATATAATTATTGAAAAATACATTATTGGGAATTACTTTGCCAACCAAATCTGCTCTTGCTATATCAATTTCTGTTTTTCTGGAAACACCAGCACCAGGGGATAAATAAAGAAACTGAATTCCATTTACTATCTCAAGAGAAAGATCAATATCAAAAATTGTATTTTTAAAAATACCGCCAGAAAAATTGAATACTGCACTCTGTTCTAAGAAATCAATTATTTTACCAACATTATAATTAATGTTTTCAATGGGTCTATTGATGGAGTAGGGAGTTCTGTAATCAATTTTCTCTAAAAATTCCAATCCGGGTATTATAGCATTAAGATCTTTGATTCCACTTCCGGTTGTTTTCTTTTTAAACATTATATTATTTCCTTTTGTTATTCCCACTGGCATTATAGATTTTCCTTGTCTTTTTTAATTAAATCTTGTATTTCTGTCTTTCCAAAAAACCAGTCGTTTTCGTTTTTTGTTTTAAGATTTTTGACATACATTTTATTATATCTTCTCAAAAGAGGGAGAGCATCGGGGAAAAAATATTTAATTCTTTTATATTTTTCTTCTTTATTAACAGATAACATTCTGGCGAAACTATCAATTTCATCAATTGCTCTCATTGCGTATTTTTTATTATCATAATAATTTACATTAAAACCAAGAATATCACTTCTTTTGCCATAGGTTTTTTGGTGAGGTTGTCCTGGATATTCAAAATCCAATACTTTTACTTTTGGGTTAGGATCTTGCTTAAAATTGTCGTATTTGAATTTAACAAGTACTGCATCTTCGCTGAGAACAATTTCTTCATATAATTCTTGAAACTTCATAATATTATCTTTTCAAGTGAACTAATTACCCATTAAAGACAGGTAATATTTTTGTTTCATAGACAAAACTTGTTTTTTGAATAAACAAAACCCTTGGTTTTTATCTCCACAAACTTATATTCGGGTTATTCCAACCCTATTTTTTTTAAACCATAATTTTTAAGATTGATCCCAGCGTTTTGATCTCGATCAATCTCAAATCCACAACTCGGGCAACTAAAAATTCTATCTTTTAACATTAAATCTTTGTGAATAAATCCACACTTCGAACAAGTTTTAGATGAAGCAAACCATTTATCTGCTTCAATTAAAATCTTGTTATTCCAAAAAGTTTTATATTTAAGTTGTTGTAAAAACATACCATAACCTAAATCATTAATAGATTTTCCTAACTTTAAACACTGAGCCATTGCTCTTAAGTTAATATTTTCAACCACTATTACATCATTATCTTTTACGAGTTTTGTAGATAGTTTTTGGGTAAAATCTTTTCTTTTGTTAGTAATTTTTTCAAATAATAAATTTACTCTTAGTTGTGCTTTTTTTCTATTATTCGAGCCCTTCTGTTTTTTAGAAACTTTTCTTTGAAGAAATTTTAATTTCTTTTCGTTGTTTCTGTAAATCCTCTCATAAACAGGAGAACTTCCTTGATCATCTACAAAAAAAGAAGACATAGACATATCTAAACCCTTGGTTTTCAGGTTTTTACTTATGACAACTCCTTTTAGTATTAAATCTTGTTCAAAAATTATTGAGACAAAGTATTTTCCAGTTGGTGTTTTACTAACAGTAGCAGATTTTATTTCTCCTTTTAATTCTTTTCTTAAATCTCTAAAATTTATCCAACCAAGTTTTGGAAGTTTTATTTTTTTTGATTCAAAATCAATTTTAATATTTTCATTTGTAATTGTTGTTCTATAAGAATCTTTTTTACCTTTTTTGTGAAACTTTGGAAAACCAGATTTTCCTTTACTTTTCCCAGAAATGGATTTAAAAAAGTTTTGATAAGCCGCAGATAAATCTCTTGAAGATTGTTGTAAAGAAATAGAATCCACTTCTTTTAAAAATTCAAACTCAGTTTTATATTCTTTTTCTGTTTTATATTTAAATTCAAACAATGCTCGTTTGTCATTTTTTAATATTTCATAGGTTTTAATTTTTTCGGCAAGCATTGCATTATAAATAAACCTTGAACAACCAATAGTTTTATTTATTAAAACTTCTTGTTCTTTATTTGGATAGATTCTTACTTTTAATGCTTTAATTATTAAACCCATATAATATTATCTTTACGTCTTTTACAAAAGTTATTAAATTATTATACTTTGGTAAAAATTATGCTAAAATATTTACTTTTGTTCCTAAATAGTTTTTTGATATTGCTTCGACTTCTTGGTCGGTTCTTTTTTCAAGCATAACAACCTTCTTTCTTTTAGAAAAAGAACTGTATAAAAATACTTGATTATACACAAAAGAGGCCACTTCATAGGAATTGTTGGAAATAATATATTCGTCAGTTAATATTGTCATATTATACTTATGACATATTTAATCGAGAGGGAAAAAATGATAATCGAATGCCCAAATTGTGACGAAGAATTTATAGCTTATGAATGGGAAAATATAACCTGTCCAAAATGTGGTAGAACTGCTTATTGGGATAGTTATTTTTCTTATGGCACCGATGGAGAGATTGAAGATGAGTTTGCATTTGTTGATTGGGAGGAAATAAAATGAAAAGACAAATTAACAAATACATTAATAGCATTAGAAAAACAAAAACTTATTCAAGAGATTATTGTGAAGAAGTTGATGAGTATTATTTTATGGGTGATGGGCAAGGTGATTTTGAAGACAGTTCTTATTCTGCATCAAAAGAATGTACAGAGAGATACATAGAAGAATGTCTAAAACAAATAGAGATAGCAAAAGAATATCTGGAGAAAATAAATGGAAATGATTGATTGGTTAAAACAACAAAGAAACTTTTATAGTAAAAAATTGATTAAAATAGCGGACACGCAAAATGCTGATTTTATTTATATTAGCGGAAGGTTAATGATGCTAGAAGAAGTAATTAATAAAATAAGAATTGATAGTTTAGATGTTGAAAAAGAATTATATGATAATTATGAAAACAAATCGTTTGATAGAGCAATAGTAGAAATAGTAAAAAAATCTATTGAAATGGAAAATAATATAAAAAGAGGAAATCCAATTCATATTTATAACAAAGAAACAAAAGAATTTGAGGAGATAAAAAATGGAAATTGATAGAGCAAATCTTTTAATTGTGAAGATCAAGAAAACAATTGATGAGTTGGAAAATAATAAGATTACATCCATTGGGTTAATGCATGATAATCAAGAAAATTATAACAACGGAATTGATACAGCAATTAGAATTGTTAAAAAGTTGTTGAGGTAAAAAAATGCCAATTAATATTAGTAATACAACAAATTTTACCATATCTAGTAGTGGAAATATCGGTATTGGTTCCTTGACACCGATGTATACTAGCAGTTCAGCGTGGTTGTCAATACCTACAACGTCAACAACAAGAAGTTATGGTTTCGCAATAGGAGGTTATTATACCTCAACTATTTTAGACACAACTGTGAATTTTAATTATTCAGGTTATAACCAAGCTTATTTAACACCAATTTATGGTAAAAAATCACAACGAATTTTTATTACTTTTGACGACGAGGAGAAAGAAAATGTTTAAACAATTTTTAAAAGATATTATTTCAATACCAAAAAAGATTGTATCTGATTTTCTTCCTGTGTTTGGTGCTGCTTTACTTTTTACTTGTATCGTATTTGGAATACCAACAGGGATTATTTTTTCTATTAATTTGTTATTTCTACAACAATGGGATCTCACGTTGTATTTATTAGGTAATATTACCAACCCAGGCAATAAAATTATGGATTTATTAACGGTTTCTTCCGCAGAATTTATTGTTTTGCTAACGCTTGCTGGGGTAATTATTTTTGTTGTGATTAATATTGTTGATTATTTAAAATCTCTAAAAGAAAGAAGCAGATTAAATAAGGACAAAAATTAGATGTATGTTTCAATAGTTAATATTTTTGACAATGACAATGAATTTGTGCAAAATGTTATTCACAATGATTTAGAAATAGCAAATGAAATAGCTGATGGTATTAGGATTAGAAATCCAAATTTTAAGGTTTTTACCGAAAGCGTTTATGTTAGAACTACTGATGCAAAAGAAATTTTAAGAGAGATGTGGGAGGATAATCATATATGATTATTATTTTTGTCATGGTTGGTGTTTTTATTGCTTTTGGCATAATTGGAGTTGCATTAGATTATTTTGATTGGAATGATGGAATTTGTAAAAAAACTGGGAAACACTGGGAATATTTTGATACAGATAGTCAAGATGGTCACGGGTATAAATCTGATGAATATCGTATTTGGATTAGTTGGGGTTTTGATAAAAATGCAGAGTTATTATAAACTAGCGGAACAAAGACCGTTTGAAATAAGACGCACTTATAATGAGAGTGAATACATAGCATACCCATTAGTGTGTCTTCCTATGAGTGATAGAGAAATCATTTATTATTTAGAAGAAAAAACTAGATTATTAGAGAAAACAATAGAGACAATAAAAATCTATTCAGATGATGACTATTTTAAAGCATCTTTTGAGTTAGAAGAGTTTTTAAAAAACTTTAAAGTTTATGGGGAGAAATAATGTGTAATGAGATAAGGTTTGATAAAAATGGATAGTTTTAAAGTTAAAATAATTTCTTGTTCTAATCCTGAATATTGGTATTCTCATTTAATAGGAGAAGTGTTTTCAGTTAGACATCTTACAAGAG
>JBAZVA010000077.1:0-5660 GCA_041661165.1 Candidatus Woesearchaeota archaeon
TTCCGATCTTCAGTTATTGAATTATTTAATAAACTAATTTTTCATTGAGTGTCTTTACTTACTTTAGCTAATCAGACACTATTCTCATATCGGGATAATATATTAGCTATATTATTTTGCGGTCATAGAATTATATTGGGTGTATTTTTTAACTTAAATCCATCTCATTTTTCAAAAAAATCTAACAAAAAAAATGAATTTCATTTTCTATCAAATACTAATATATTATGTTTATCAAGTATCGTAATCTTCTTATATAGTCATTCAGGGATAATTTTTTTTCAGGAATTATTTATAATAAATTCTTGATAATCTTCTCTCAATCAGTCTTTTTCTACCGATGCTAATCAATCTTTAAAAGTAGATGCAAAAGCGAATTGACAAGGTATTACACATTTTCACTCCATTGTGTAGAATCACCAATTTCAGTCTTGATTTTCAATTGACAAAAGTCACTCAGTATAACCTCAAAAGTTTACTCAGGTAATTTTTGTCTTTGGTATTTGTGTATTTTTACTTAAAATTTTCATAAATAATAGATAATTAACTTACTTATTTACTTTAAAATTTTAAAAAGTGAGAAATTTTATTTTTAACTCTATAATTATCTACAATATCATTAATTTTTTTACCGAAGTTTGCAAGAATATTATCTCTTTTTTCTCAGTAATTTACATAGGCTCTTATTAATCTATTTTTATCGTGGGTACTTAAATCTCATCACAACTTCTTTATCTTGCAATACTCTCAATATTCTGCTAAATAGTCACTTTGGCTACCAAAAAAATCATTCTTAGTAATAATTCCTTTTTGTAATTCCATTCCTGTGATTAATTTATTTTTTGTATGTTGCGCTTTCTCTGAGACTTGAACTAAGTAATTCATTTCAAGTTTATGATTTATTTTTTCGAATACATTTACGAATGATGTGTAAATCTCATCTTCAGTTAATCTATTTATTCATTTATTATCTTTAAATGATCATTCAGTATCAACAACTTCAGTATATGCTGCGTTACTTTGTTGTAACGCTAATTCTGTTTCTGAAAAATGAGTTTCAGCTGCAAGTATATTATTTAAATTAGCCTTACTATCTGTAATTGACATATTTAAAACTTGTTCAAATATGCCGATATTGGTAAGTTTTATTACAAAAAATCAATTTATAGTCAAATCAAGTAAATCAGTTATAGTTCTAGTGTCTGTATTTATATAATTATTATTTTTTGACAGATTTTTACATAGTTGTTCTGTTATGAAAAATGGATTTCAAGTTGCTCATTTTATACAATCAGCGAATTTTTGTAGATTATGTCTTGTAGAAAGTTCAGGAATATTTTTAAATATCTCTATTAATTTTAGTTCTAAAATTTGTTTGTCATTAGAATTCGTACTATTTTCTAAAATACTTAAAGTTTCTTTTACAAAAAAAGTTTCTCAACTTCAATTTCTAATTAACCTCGAAAAAGCTCAAATACCTGAATTTCATTTTAAAAACTTCATTACTTCGTGTTTAGCATTAGAAAATTTCTCATAATTATCTTTATCTAAAAAAACCTGCTTAAAATCACTTAATAAGTAATCATAATTAAAAGGCACATCCTTTCATACTGCTTTTTTGGTTGCATCTTCATTTGTCGATAATGTTTTTAAATAATCTCATATAGAAACTCTCTCATATGATAATAATGTTGACTTTATTGACTCTGGAAATATTTTGTTTGCTTTTTCAAAATACGATTCTATCTTTAATTTTCAAGATTCATCTTTTTCTGTTAGCTTTTGTAAAATATAATCTTTACCAATTCATTTAGGTCAAACAAAGGCAAAATTTATTCAAGGAATGCTCATAGAGGAGTGATTAAAAATAAATATACATAACTATACATAAATTATATATAATAAACTGACTAAATCGAGCACACTATGTCAAAAATTTTATAAATTATAAATTAATATAATGAACAATATTTCAGGAGCGTTATCTACCTGGAATATTGTTTTATCTGTAACTGTTGTCAAAATAATAACATTACAAATTTAAGATATCCGTTTTTTTAACATTCTCGTTTCTACATAGTTATATTTCTTACAGGAGGTAGTTATGCTACGCAAATTCACAGTACGTAAACGTCTTGCGCTTGTACAGGTAATGATGGGGATAGTTTTGGTTATTTCAATGGTGTCTGGTTTTTCTGTCGTCCGAAAGTATGATGGGATGATTGAAGATAAACTCTCCATAGAAATTCTTGGTGAGCAAGCTCAAAAGACGCTTTTTGCAACAATGGAAAGCTCAAAAGACGTAATAGTCAATATAGGTGATCCGGTTGAACAAGAAGACAATATTAAAGAATGGCGTAAATCATTATTTGATGTTGTTGCAATATTTCAGAAAATGAAAAATCTGGATGCCTCCATTGCTGATGATGTTGCCAGTCTTGAAAAAGAACTGGCAACTTATCAGACTGAAGGAACTGTCGTGTTGTCAAATATTGCGGGTGGTAAAATTGCCAGTAATCTTGAAGCATCTAAGCTCTTAAGGGACTTGGAAGTTCATATTGACAAGGTTCAATCAGGCGTTGTATCGGTTACGGAAAAGGTCGATGCTGAAGTTAATGCTGAAAGCAAAGATATAAAAAACTTCGTGATGGGCGTTCAGGTTGTACAGTTATTAATGTCTTTTGCCGGAATTTTTCTTATTTGGTACATAGCCAAGAGCATTCTTACTGCCTTGAAAGATATGGGCGTTGGAATTTCTCAACTTGAATTACTGGATTTTACAGTTCAATTCAAGGATTATGGCCGGGATGAAATATCTGTCATTGGACGTTCGTTAAATGATGTTACGCACGCCCTAAAAAAAGCATTAAGCGACATAGCGACATCAGCGGATAAAGTGAATGTTCTTTCTGCTGACGTATTTTCTTCATCAGTTCAATTGAGAAGTGCAGCAGATTCACAAGCTGAAACTTCCGCTGAAATAGCTGCGTCTATCGAAGAATTATCTGCATCAGGTGAAGCAATTTCATCGCAAACAGTTGTGCTTTTCAATAAGGCAGAAGAAAGTTCAAAGTATTCGCATTCTGGAAATACTTCTGTCGAGCACGTTTATAAGATTGTTGAATCACTATACGTTACTATGAATATATCAGCAAGTCAAGTTGAAGCGTTGTCTGCTAAATCTGACGAAATTGATCGTGTAGTGCATATGATTCAAGAAATTGCGTCGCAAATCAATTTACTGGCTCTCAATGCAGCAATCGAAGCGGCAAGAGCGGGTGAACAAGGACGTGGATTCGCAGTTGTGGCGGATGAGGTAAGGAAACTTGCTGAAAAAACCACAAATTCAACAACAACTATTGAAACTTTGATTAGCGGAATCAGAAATGATGTTTCTGCTGTTTCCAACAGTATCAAAGGCACTTCCTTAGAAGTTGAGCGAGTTCGTGTAGAAACGGAAGGTGTAAAAGAGGTATTCGCCCATATTTTGACCGCATCTGATTTATTTGCGGTTACGAGTCGGGAAATATCAAACTCAACAAACGAACAAGGGTCGGCTACTTCAAATATGGCAACGAATATTGAGAATGTCGCTCAGATGACGGAAGAAATCAGTGCGTCAACTCATACGTTCAGCGATAAAGCCAAAAGTCTCACCGATATCGCGTTCAATTTAAAACAAATAGTATCTACTTTCAAGATCTGATATTAAAAGCATAGTTTACTTCCTGGAGTATGATTATGTTAAAACTCGGATTTCCCCACCTACGAAGTTGTATGGTGGGCTTTTTTAAATTATTAATTTAGTAGTAATTTTCTATTTTATCTTTGCTCTTAAAAATGATTTATAATATTTTTTCTTTCAAAGTAATATATATTCTACATCTGGTGATTGGTCTTTTTCAATTTCTGTAGCTAAAACAATTTTTCTTAAATATGAAGAGATACTGAGTAATTCATCTACATCAGTGAAATTTTTAGATAAGATAGGAACTGCTTTTATAAATTTTTCCAAATCTGTAATTCATATTTTGAAATTACCTCAGTTACTATGTTCTACTCATTTTAAAAAGTGAAATTCTTTTATCCCAATTAAAAATTCTTCTTTCGAGCAGGGAATATTAAGAATTGAAAAATCAGGAAGTTTAGTTTTATCATTCGGTCAGTTTCAAAAACATAACAATGCACGATTAGTGTCTGTTAATCGCATTGAGTAATAACAAGACCTACAATTAGTTAATCATATACAATCTGAGCAGGTGGAACAATTAACGCAATCTGTAACTTTGACTGAAGCCTTATTTGTGTTGTCTTTATTAATATTCATATTCATATGCTTTTAGTTATAAAAATACCCCATATATGACTATACGGAGTATTTTATATATTACTATAGCTAAGTTATTATTTTTTACTATCAAAATATTTCTTAATGGCATCAATATTAGCTATTGTAGTAATATTTTTCAATGTTGGGTGTTTAAGAATAGTATCGTAAAACTCATTGAAATCACTACTTTTTTCAGCAATTTCTTTAATTGCTTCTTCCTTTACCGATTCAAATTGCTCAATAGCTTTTTTATTTAAAACAGAGATTTTGCTTCCAATTCAATCTACTTTGTTTTGGGCAATTTTAAGTATATCTGGATAGTTTTTTGAGAAAGTTTCTTTAACATCATTAAGAATTGATGTTAGAGGAGTTTTTTCATCCATTTTATTACAGCATCCATTAGTTCCTTTATGTTTGCTATAAATAATGGATGCTGTTCAAGCTATAACAGCAAGTGCAGCGGCACTGAGTCCAGCAACAATAATGTTTTTATTTTTACACATAGGTTTAAAAAATTAATAATATAAAGATGTTCAGTTTTATTAAAAACAAATTTTTATAAAACATTGTTTATAATGTATCGATAAATGAAAAAAAGTCAAATTAAATTTTATACTTTACCTTTCTAAGATTATATTTATGGCGGCAACAAGTGTACTTATTTAAGTTCAAAACAATTGTTTTAAAAAAAAATAATAGAAATTACGTATTTTCATCTATTTATCATATATAATCTTTGTATAATTATATAATTAACTTAGTTATTATGAAAAAATTCTGATGAATAACATCTCCAAAATTACAAAATAAGAATGATACGATTGACTTTTCTAAAATTGCAGCTATCAGTAATAACTCTGAAGAGATATCTAATTTAATAGCTAAAGAGGATTGGTCAAAACTTACTGAGTTGCTTCAATTATGAAAAATTGGGCAAATCAATATACAATGAGATACATTAACTTTTGCATTATCCTATGATAGTTTTTGCAATGTATTTTTATCGTACTTATTTGATAAGGAATGAAAGAAATGTATACATTGATTAGAAATGTGAGATTCTTTAGAATTACTTTCAAAAAAAATACTTCAATCAGAATCAAAGTATGTTGAGTTCGAAAACGAATATAAGTCCGCCTTAAATAATATATCAGACGAGGAAAGGCCATTTTTCCAAAAAATCACAGATGATTCTAAAAGATCTTTAAATAATGATTTTGTTACAGAGTTACTGATAACCGCTAATTTTGAAGCATTAGAAGAATCATTAAAGTGAGCAACAGCTTTCTGATTCAACTGGAATATGTGAAATAAAGTTTGGTTTGATATA
>JBAZVA010000078.1:0-5625 GCA_041661165.1 Candidatus Woesearchaeota archaeon
GGCACTTTCTAAATCTGCAACTAAAATGTAAGCATGTGCTCCGTGTTCTTGAAAGTATCTTATTTGTTCAACTACCATTTTGTTTCCTAAATGTATTTTATCATTGGTTGGCATTATACCTGACAAAACGTAGAATGGTTTTTTTTCTTGAATGCATTTTGAAATAATGTTTAAATCTCGTCCTGCGAAAACTATACCTCTACGCATTAATCTATTTGGATTTGGAAATTTTGATTCGTCAAAGTGTTCTAGACCGAAATCTTTCATAATTTTAGTATAGTCTTCCGGAAGTTCAGAACCCCATGGGTCGATTATCTTTTCATGGTGTTTGGATTCGTGTTCAGTATGTTCATTTGTCATATTATTTTATAATGACGGTAGATATATAAAGATTTTGTATTCTTACTCTGTTTGGAAGTCTTTACCAGCAAGCATAGCCGCGTTGCACTTGGCTACCTCTGCGAGGAAACAGTATGCAGTAATTAAATAGGCTCTTTAGAATATGTAATTAAATTGGTACAATTATTAGCAACATAAGCAAGGCAGGTAAAGACTTCTTAGAAAAGAATGTTCTTGTCGTTCAACGGATAGGATGGGGCCCCGCGAAGGCTTCGATTTGGGTTCGATTCCCAACAAGGACGTGTATATGTAAGAATTGAAAAGATGTGCATTTTTAATCTTTTTTATGTAATATTATTGATTTTCCCTGCAAGTTCAATATCTTTTTTAGTAATATTGCCTGTTTTATGTGTGCTTAATTTAACTTTTACATATTTGTAAGAGAAAATTTCTATGTCTGGATGATGGTTTAAATTTTCGGCGAGGGGAACAAGTTTATCAACAAATTTAACAGACTCTATAAAATTGTTAAATATGAATATTCTTGTAAGAATGTTTTCTTCTTTTTTCCATAGTTTTGGATATTTCATATTTTCGCCTTTTTTTCTTTTTTTAAAATACTATGTTTTTTATAATCTTACTTTAAAATTTAATGTTTTTAAAAAAATTAATTATCATTTACACAAATCTTTCTTTAAATGTTTCAAAATATGTTATAAGTAAAGGTAATAATATTGGTCCGATAAATATTCCAACAATTCCAAACAAGCTAGCACCACCGATTACTCCTATAATTACAACTATTTGACTTACTTTAGCCTTACTATGTACGATTTTTGCAAGTAAAAGATTGTCAATTGTGCTTGTTATAAAAAGACCGTATAAAAATAAACCTATTCCTTTGCTTAAAAGTAAATAATTATTTGAAAAATATCCACTTAATATTAGAAATAATGAAGCGGGAAACCATATGATTGCTGTTCCAATAGTTGGGATTAAAGCGCAAAAAGCTGTTATGCATCCTAATATTATTGGAAAAGGAACTCCAAATATATAAAATCCTATAGTTGCAACAATTCCTTGAACTACTGCAACAAATAATTGTGCATAAATTACTGTATGTGTTATATTTCCAAATTCTTTAACAAGTCTTTTAATTGTTTTTTTTCTCATTGGAATAATATTCGATATTTTTTTTAATATTATTTTCCAATCTTTTAGAATAAAATATGATAAAATTAATGTTAAAAATATTTCTGTAATTATTATTGGTATATTTAAAATAACATTTGTCAGTTTATTTTCAAGGAAAGGTACTAGTTTTTCTAATTGTTTATCAAAACCAAATTGTGATAATTTTTCTACACTGAATTTTTCTATTTTATTTATTATTAAACATGCTTTAGAATTTGTATTGGTGCATTCAAAACCAAATAATGCGTTTTTGTCGATTTTAATAGATTGTGAATTATAAAAATGATATCCTTGTTGACTTATTTCGAATATTAGAAAAGATAATGGAATTAGTATTATTATGAATATAATTATTAAAGAGGATATGATTGAAATGGTTTTATTTGATACTTTTTTAATTATTATTTTATATAATGGAAAGGAAATGTATGCGAGAAGAATGCTACTTAAAATAATAACTATCATCGGTTGAACAAGTTTAAATAATAACAATAATGCCAATATGAATGTTATAAATGGAACTATTTTTTCATATTGGTTATTATTTGTCATAGTTTTATCTGGGTTTTATTATTGTTTTATTGCGTATACAAGTGTCATATCCGCAGAAACAGTTACATCACTAGGCATAACTTTTGTACTTTCCATAACTGCTGCTGTTCCGATATTGTTTTTCAAAGTATACATATATGGTATGTAGCCGTAATTTGATTCTGAAGCACTTACTATTTTATCTAATTTTACACCTAAATTATTTGCTATTGTTTGTGCTTTATTTTTTGCATTTTGAGTTGATTTTGCAAGTACTAATTGTTTTGAGTCATCGTCTTTTGAAGTACTTAAATAAAATTCAATTGAGTTAATTTGGTTTGCACCATTATTTACTGCTACATCTACTATACTTCCAACCTTTGTTAAATCATTAGTTTTTATCTTTAAAATTTGAGTGGCTCTCCAACCGACGCTTTTCATTTGTGATTCTTTTTCATTCCAAATTTTTTCTTCGTATAAGTTTCAATATCACTTTGTGCAATGCCTTTGTATGCTAAACCTTCAATAATCGCATTTATTATTTTATTTGCTTCATTTTGAGCATCTGCAGCTGTTGAATTCAAAATAGAAATACCTGTGTATACTTTTGCTAAATCTGGCGCTACAGTCATTTCTGCATGTCCTGCAACGTTTATTGTATCTGTGTTTTTAGGTAATATTTGACAACCTGTTAATAAAACAGACAAAAGCAGTAAACTTATAATCATTAATTTTGTTATTATTTTCATTTTATCTCCTCCGTTGATTGTATTTGATATTTTTTCATATTTTTATTATTAATCTTTATCATTTCTCATTATTTTCTAATATTATTTTTTTAAAATAAAATTTAATATATAAATATAAAAAACAAAAAAATAATTAACTTTTTCTTTTCATAATTACTGCCGTAACTATTGCGCCGATAATTGCACCGACTCCAACTGCAATAAATACTGATTTTTCCGGATTTTTTTTGATGTAGCCATCTACGTTTTCCTTCATCATTATTGCTTTTTCTTGTATGTTTTCTGCTCTGTCCATTATCTTGTCAACGCCGTCATGCGTTCTTTGTCTTATTGTTTCATTTGCCATTGTTTCACCTATTTATTTATTATATTTATTCTACTGCTTTTAGCAGAAGACCTGTTACAAAAATTATTATTCCTATAGAAAAAAATGCTAAAGTTTTATTCCACTCTAAATATTCTATTAGGAAGAAAAAAAGCGAAAAAATTAAAAATAATCCTCCTAATCCTATTATGAAAAGAGAGGAAATATTTCTTATAATTCTTTTTTCTATTCGTATTATTCGATTTTCAATATTTTTCATAATAACTTCTGTGCCATTTGCTATTGGCGGAATCATAGTTGCAGATATAATTTGAGAGATATAACTTAATCCCTCTTTTATAATATTCATAACTCCGTGTTCTTTTTCATTTTCAGCCATTGTTTCACTCTCTTAATAGTTCGTTTTTATTTTTTATTCCGATGTATTTATTTTTTACTTTTTCAATGTTTTCTTTTTTTTTTAAATTTAAAAAATTCTTTTTTATTCTTTTTTTTGTATTGAAAATAGGAAATATGCAGATACAATCACAACAAAAGCTGAAACCATAATTGCAAAAAGCCAATTCGGTTTTTTAGTATTTGAAATACTATTTCCAGTAACTAAATTACTTTCTTTTGAAGATGGATTTATTGTTGTATCTATGTTGTTTACATTTGCATCTTGATTTGTATTATCATTTGATACTCTTGTTATATCTTCTGACATGGCACTTGGTATATTTGGCTTTTTTATTGGTCTTAGAGGAGTATTTGTGATTTCTTCATTTATAGTTTCATTTTGTGTTGGTGTTGTATTTGATGTGTAACTAATTGCAGATTTTCCAGATTTAGAGTGAGATCCACTATTGCCGCTACTTACCTGTGGTGGGACCACAGGTGTATATGCGGCAAATGTCGTAAGATGGAATGACCATATCACTAAATCGTTTCCTGAATTTATGTAACACTCTCTTGTGTTTGTAATATTTATATTTGTAGGATATGTTTCATTGTCACACACAGTACTTATATCATTTAATGTTGTTCCTATTCCAAATGCTGCGTTGTGTCCACTTTCATTTCCCATAACAATACGAATTGGATTTGAAAAGTTTAATCCATAATCTTCTTTTCCCAAATTAATAGCAAAACTTGGTGTTACGCCATTTACATTATAATTTTCAGAATGTTTTATTGTAGGTAATGAAAATTTTCCATCCCAATTAGATCCTCCTGTGATTATAGTGTCTGAAGGAATGTATATGGTATGGTTGGCAAGATTAGAAGAGGATTCTCTATTTAGTGTAAGATTGTTTAACAAATATACACTTGAGTTTTCATCTTTTAAATCTGTCAAAATTAAATTAATTTCTTTGTAATCATCAATGTCTTTTGAAATAAATATTTTAGTTAAATTAAAACTGCTCTGATTAATGTATAATTCGTCAGTGTCGCTGTCAATAGTTTCTGTATCATTTAAAGCACACTTTCTTGTTAATGGAACTACACTAACGTTTCTTATTTTTGAACCATTGTTACCTGCCAAATCTCTGGCTCTGTAAGTAATGATATAATTTCCAATAGCAGAAGTATTAACAAAACCTGATATTGTAACATTAATTTTTCCATCAATGTTGTCAGTTGCATTTGCACCAAGTTCAATATAAGTAGAATTAACTTTAATAGTAACGTTAGCTAATCCATTTATCTTAACTATGGGTCGAGTTGTATCAGGGGTTGTTGTGTTTGTATTGTTTTCTGATGTTCTATTTTCAGAAATAATTAAACTATTAGATAAATATGTCGGCCCTGCATTTGCTAAATCAAATCCAGTTACACGGCATTGCCAAGTATCGTCAGTATTTAATTGATTAAAGACTATTTTTTCATTTCGTACATTTTCGTAAAGTGCAAGAATTTGTTCATATGACAATACATAATTATAAATTCTTACTTCATCAATTGAGCCATTAAATATGCCTACATCATATGAAGGAATTTTACCGATATAAACAGTTCCAAGTCCACTTGCTGGTCTTCCTGTGAAATTATCTTGATCTCTATCCTGCGGTCTGAAAATTCCATCTAAGTATAGAAAGCCGGTAGTTCCATTATATCCTGCAACAATATTATGCCAATTAGTATCATTGGTGCTTTTGTAACCAGTATCAAGAGGTACTTCACCTGTTCCATTACATAATTTAAAATCTACTCTTCCATCTATACTTATGAGCATGAATGCGCAATCTGCATAAAATGTGCCGCCCTTTTCCATCATTCCTCCAACAACATTTGGATATGCATTCTTAAACCACATACTTACTGTAAAAACATAATTTGGTGTAATATCAATAGAAGAAACGTTAATTCTCTCATTTGAAATTCCATTAAAACTTATTGCATTACCTGATACACCGTCGTTTACGATTGTGAGGGTGCCTTCTGATACTGCATTGTTATTATTTCCTGAATAATCAAAAAGAGCATTCCCTACACCGCCGTCGAAAG
>JBAZVA010000079.1:0-1178 GCA_041661165.1 Candidatus Woesearchaeota archaeon
CCTTGTTTTCTTGATGTACAATTATAAATTCTTTTAAACTCATCTTTTTTTACATCAAAAATTATCGTTGCTAATGTAAAATTAATGTTTGATTTTTCAATTAAATCTGTAATTATGGCTAACTGATTTAACATATCACCTTTCTTTTCCATAATTAAATTCCAATTAATTTTGTTATTTTTTTAAAAAACGAAATTTCTTTTACTTTTTTTTGAAATATTTCATCTTTATTAATTTGTTTTATTTCTTCAATTGTCTTCCTTTTCTGCACCTGAAGTTCCATTTGTGTCTTCTCCAAGTCTTTCTGAATTAGATAATTCAATCCCTTTTCCTGTTTTGTGCTCATATAAGTCAGCTACTTTTAATTTTTCTAATGAAGATAAATCCTTTTCTTCAAATACTTTTTTTAATTCGTTCATTTTATTGTCAAATGATTTTTTTAGTTCGTCTATTTTTTCTTCTAATAGTTTCACTTTTTTCTCTTTCTCCAAATTAGATTTGATGACTTGTCTTACACATTTAAAAACATCATTATATCCATCAGCATCATTGATTGTAATATATGAAATTAACATAGTTTTTTCATTTCTGTCCTGTTCCCTGAATCTAATGTTAGGAAAATCTTTTTGTTCTGAAATTATATCCCATAATATAGGTATTTTTATATCAAGTGATACGTCTGTATTAAACTCCCTTAAAGAGTGAAAATATGGCCTTAATTCAACAATTTCTTTATACATATTAGCTAAATATAAATGTTAAAAAATATGAAATGGAAACATAAATTAGTATAATTTCCGCTTTCGTCATTGTTATTGGTTGTGGGTCAGTTTGAAATACCTTGATAATAAACACCCCAACATTTTTAAGTAAAAACAATATACTTAAAAAGAAAAAAAATATTTTAATCTCTTGTACCATTTATTAGTTATTTTGTTTTTTGACCTTCTTTTTTATTTCGTCTAATATTTCTTTGCGATATGGTGTAATTAATTCTTTAAGTTCTTGCGCATTTGCTCTTGCCCTAATTGAAGCTGATCGATTTTTCTTTTTAAAAACTTTTTCGGTGTCAATAGACATCTTTTCGACCAGTTCTTTGATTTTTAATAGTGTTTCCATATTATATCTTTTATAAAGAAGTATAAGGTATTTTTTTTATTTTTTCAAGTTTTGTTCAA
>JBAZVA010000079.1:1188-5534 GCA_041661165.1 Candidatus Woesearchaeota archaeon
GTAAAATTTCCAATTCTGTTATTGACTTCTGATGGTTCAAATCAAAAATTTTATAATAATAGTCATGAATTTGTACGTCTTTCTTTTCAATTTTTCGAATATAATAAGCCTCATTATAGAAATTCCATAGATATTCAAAATGATTTCCAGCCTCTTTGAAGAAAATCCTTTCTTTACTGAAATTATCAATGGTTTTCTTCCAACACCAAATAAAATGACCTTTTATTTTTGATTCCTCATTTATTACATCTGTTCCTAAAAAAGTGGAATCAATTAGGTCATCTAAAGAAACAATAAAGTCGTAAAAAAGATTAATCTTCTCACGACTTACATTATTATACCTAAACCAAAAATCTAATTCTTCTTTAAGTATATCAGATATATTTAATATAACTTTATTCTTTTCCATATACATCAAATATATAGAAAAAAAAAATAATTTAAAAGTTTATTGAGTCTTCTTATTGTAAGAATACATTTCTTTTATTCTCTTAATGTCTTCATTTAAATTATCCTTACCTGTTTCGACAGGTTGAAATTCCTTATTATACATTGGGCGTTCTTGGTGTGCCTTAATTTTCCTTTCTGCCCTATTCGCGAGTTTTTCGCCTAAATCACTATTTACCACATTGGCAGCATCTTGACTATTACCAGTTTTTTTATCACCTTGAAGGTACATTTTTTC
This sequence comes from Candidatus Woesearchaeota archaeon, assembly GCA_041661165.1. GTDB lineage: Archaea > Nanobdellota > Nanobdellia > Woesearchaeales > JBAZVA01 > JBAZVA01. The sequence goes on from JBAZVA010000079.1 coordinate 1,874, forward strand.
TCTTTTTCTAAATTCATCACCAGGTTCTTTGTCATAATCAAGGTCTTGTGTACCACGATTATCATTATCTTCAATATCAGTTACTTCTTCAGAGTTTGGATAAATTGCCTTCTTTTCACCACCAATTTGATTTGGAAATTTTGGCTTATCATTACCGTCAAATGACGCTGCTTTAGTAAGTTTAGATTCAACATTTTTAAGATTCTCGTTAGCATCTTTTTTACTTCCAGCTTGAGCTCTTTTTGTTACTTCAATTCCTGGTATATCCTCGTTAACTAAATTTTTCACAATATTTCTCAATTGTGTTTCAGTAACGATAATTGATTTTTTTGATTCTTTTATTTTATTTTTCATATCTTTTTCATCCCCCATTTTATCTAATTTATCAATCATATCTTCATATGATTGATAATCGCCAGGCTCAATAATTAATTGTTTACCTGGATGTTCTTTTTTATATTTATCTAAAATTTCATTAGCCTCTTCTTCACTATTAAATGTGTCAATTGGCTCGTCGTCACATTTAATGTGATAAACTTGTTTATGATCCATATCTCTCATATTCTCAATAATATATTTTTTTACCTCATTGACTAAAAGACTTTCAACCATAGGGGCTAATTCATTTATTTTCATATATTATATAAATATTTGTTTTATTTCATTTATTACAACATTTTTCAATTCTTTAGACGAAATACCATATTTTTTTGAAACTAATTTAATTGATTCGGATAATTCTTTATCTTCAGAAATTCTAATTGCGTTTGGATCTCCTTGATTACAATAAGGAAACTTTTTGCATTTATCATTAATTGTTACAAATTTTCCATCGGGACCCCCAAATTTAGGAAAACTTTTTGTGTGTTCAATTTTATTGACTCTTGCACCAATTGTTTTTTCGCCGCCAATTGATAATGGGTTACTTCGTCCCTTTGTTCCTCCGAATAAAGGTACATCAAAACTTCCATCAACGCCAGCAGTTACTTCGTCAATGTCTTGTTCTTTTGTTTTAGGTTTATATAAATCCTTTTTAAGAATAATCATTGGCGCTTCATACGAGCCAGATGAACCTGAATCCATTTCATTTGTTTCTTCTTTTTTTAACCCACCAACAATAGTATTATAACATTCCATTGATAGGTTACCTTTTTCTTTTGTTAATTCAAGAGCTCTTTCCGTAGCACTATGTAAGTCCATGTCGGTTTTAGCGTCTTCCTTTGCGTATTCAAGCATACGAATGAACAATGGAACATCCATTGTAATTACATCAATTTTATCAACTTTATTTGTTTCCATTTTATTTAACGTTTTTTAATGGCCCCTCCCAAAAAGATTTACGTTGCCATAATGTTTTGAATAGTTCAACAACAACTTTTGTTGCTAAGTCAACTATTTTATCGTCAATTTTTTTTGTACCAAGTTCATCTTGAATCATTTTTACAACAATTCTATGGGCATTTGATGATTCCATAAAATCCTTGATTTCTTTCTTAACGATTCTTTCTACATCCGATTTATCTTGACTTGTTATCCCCATAATTAATTATTTTGTCTTTGTCTTAAAATTAATTCCATGCTATCAGTTATTTGTTTGTTATAATTTAACATTTTGGTTAATAAATCCATTGTTTCTTGGGTAACAGTTAACATTTGTGCGTTAATATATAATCCGGAGTTTTCTCCGGTAATGTATGTAAATTTTAAATCTTCATCAGGAATTACACCATCAAGTCTTATTTCATCGACATTAAATGTAAATCCTGGATCCAAATCCGCTGTTTGTGATACCTGTTCCCTAAACGAATCAATTAAACTCGATATCATAGTTTTTTGTTCATCAGTTAATGTCATATCATGTTGGTCACTTGATATCAATTTAATATCAACATCATTAACGTTATCGACGCCAGTTTCATCGTCTTGTTGTTCTTGATTGTTATTAAATGATTCATTACCATTTAGATCATCTTGTTCTCCATAATAATGTCTTCTTTCGGTTAGATTACTCTTAGATGGATTTTTGAAATTTCTTAAAACGTTCAATATCCTTTTAGTGTCATCATATTCATTTAGCATTTTTTTTGTCATCTTTAAAAAATATTTTAAAATTAAACGAAGGGTTTATATCTGTATAAATATCTGAATAATTTGATTTACACAGAACGCCATTAAATTTAGATGCTTGATTGAAGTAACCTTGAGATGGGACTATTTGTTTTTCAATGTTATGTTTTTCACATAATTCGTTACATAGTTGATAAACTATATCTAATTGTTCATTTGGGTACTTATCCCAAAAAAAATGTCCTCTCCAATTTCTTATATGAGGATCATTCCTATATGGGTCACCAATCCAATTAGTCAACATACCATTCATAGTATTTTTGTTTAACCAACCAAGATTTTCAATGGCAACTTTAATTACCTTTCTATCTAGCTTTATATCTCCGAAAGTTGTTGAATAATCTTTTGTATCTAAGATTTGATATACGTCACCCATTTTAGTTATGATAAAATGTGGAATATCGTCATACTTACCGTTCCTACGATATTTTATCATATGTATATAATCAGTAATCCTCCTATGTGTATCACATAAGAGGATTTGACTTTTCTTTGCTTTTGTTTTTTTGTAATTAAGGTTTTTTTTATCAAAAACCTCTACGTCTTGTATTGTTAACATTTCTTGACAATATTTTTCTGTTTATGTTCACAGGATTTAATTCATCCTGTTCAAAATATACAGAATTCTCATCATTTGTCAAGTCTTGGGTTTCCTCCAAAGGTAAAGATTGAGTACTTTCCTCTTGTGAGGGGTTTTCTAAATGAATTTTTTTTTTATCTTCGTCAACAACTGGTACGACTTCTTCTGTATTCGTATTCAGTTTTTTTTTATCATTTTCGATTATTTCATCGCTTTCCGGTAAAGTTTCAATTTCCGCTGACTTACCGTTATTTCCTAAAAAATAGTCAGTTTCGAACTTCATGGGATAATAGTCGTCAGGTAAATCACCGTCAAAATCTTCAGGTTCTTTTTCTGGCTCTTCAATCGGATGATTATCGGATGATTCTTCATAAGGTGGTTCATTTTCTAATCCATCTTGTAACGTAACGTCCCATTGGTTAAATTCTTCTTCCAATTCTTTATCGTAAGGGTCTTCAAATTTTTTAGTTAAAAACCTTTCCAAATTGTTTAATTTGGTTTCATCAATTTTTACCCTATCCTTTTCTTCGATTTCTTCTTTCGTTGGTTCAATTGGTAATCCACCAATAATATCATTCATCATTGGGTGATTTGCTTCAGGAATTAAATGATTCATTTCGTCATCGATTTCTTCATTTACTGTTTCTTTATATTTTTCCACCGCCTTTATTAAATCATCATTAGGTTTAGGTGGGTTTAATAAGACGTTTTCAAGTACTTCTAAGTCCTTTTCAGACAGTTTAACCCTTACTGCGTCCTCTACTAAGTTTTTTAATAATTCAGGGTCTACGGTGACGGTTTCTTCGATGTCGTGTTTAATTTTTTCTTCAACCACTTTATGATGAATTTCTTCATCTTCTTTAACATCTTTTAACCTATCTTCTTCAGTAAACTTCACCAACATATGTAAGAACGACAACGATATTACAGGTAAAAGACCTCCGGCAAATAAAG
>JBAZVA010000080.1:0-5306 GCA_041661165.1 Candidatus Woesearchaeota archaeon
TAATTTGATTCAAATGTTGCTACAAACAAAAAAATGCTAGTTTTGTTCAATAAAATGAAAGAAGATTTTAATAAGTATTGGCAATGTTTTGAATTTGTACACGGGTGACTCCTTTTAAATTATAAATACATTTGCAAGTTATATTACTTCATGATAATTTTATCCTTAGAAAACAAGGGTCAAGAGTCTTAATGAAGCTAAAGTATTTTCATATTGAAAATTACAGAAATTTAAATAAGGTAGAGTTGCACCTAAATGATGAACTCAACTTTTTAGTTGGGGAAAATGACATGGGTAAATCTAATTTTTTGGATTTATTATCAACCCTGTTTACTCGAAGAAACTTTAGTGAAGATGACTTTTTAAATAAAAATGAAGCAATAAAAATTATATTCCAAATTAAACTTGCTGAGTGCGAAAGAGGTGCATTTGATGATTTATTTACCCCTGAGCCTCAAAGTGATGAACACGAACTTACTATTAATATTATTGCGGAACAATTAACTCCCGAAGATGATATGGAATTTACGCACAAAGAAACTCAAAGCCTTATTTCCTATACTAGATTTAGGGCTTTAAATTTTATAAAAAATTCGTCAACTACAATTTCAAAAGATGAATTTGATGTTCACAAAAATAAAGGTGCAGGAAAATTTTTAAATTATTTAATTAAGAAGTTTGTGGAAAATAATGAATCTTCTAATTTTATAAAAAAGATCAAAAATCATTCTAGCTCTAAAAAACTATTAAAATATACGGGCGACAATATTAACAAAATCGAATTTCTTAAGAAATTCGATATATCAATTGATTTAGAAGGGAATATTAACGATTTACTCTGTAGGATGCTTGAAGTCAAAGCAAAAAATAGAGATATTCAAGATAGCGGACAAGGTATTCAATATTCATTTTTAATAATTCTATTCATTTTAGAAAAAATAATAAATATTTTTAACTACAAAAATAATGAAGATAGAATATGCAAGGAAGAAGACGGCAAACAAAGTATTTCTCTTGTTTTGGCACTAGATGAACCCGAAGTACATCAGCATCCATATATGCAAAGAAATTTAATCAAAAGCATAAAATCAATAATAGAAAATAAGAACGAGAGTTTTTTAGGTCTTATAAAAGAGCATTTTGATTTAGATTCTATAAATGGACAAATTCTAATAGTAACCCATTCACCCAATATAATTCTCTCAAACTATAAAAATATAGTTCGTTTTTATAAAACTAAAGATATTGTTCAAGTAAAAAGTGGGGCACAAATTGAGCTTGAAGAATCCAAAGAAAAACACCTGTTAATGCATTTTGATTCTTTTAAAGAAGCTTTTTTCTCTAGAGGGGTAATACTTGTTGAAGGAAAAACAGAGGAAGGACTTATCCCATACTGGGCTGAGAAATCTGGAATAGATTTTGATGAACTTGGTATATGTTTAATTAGTGTTGATGGAGCAGGTGGAATTAAACCACTGTTGTTTTTATGTAATGAGTTTAAAATACCGTATGTAGCGATAATGGATAAAGATGTTTATGAAACAGATGAAGAGTGTAAAAAACTAGATATTATTTCAACTTCAAAAAAAGAAATTGAAGGAGATATAATCGACAAAATAGAACAAATGTGTAAATTAGACCAACTTTTAAGCATACACAATGCATATTATAGTAATTTTAATACAGCCCCAATAGGTAATTTGCAAAAAATAATTGATGGATATAAATATAGAGTCCCGTTACCAAATACTCAGGGAAATGATTTATTTTACCGAAATATAAATACCCATCAGCCTAAAATAAAAAAAATAATGCTGCTATATTGGTTATGGAAAAATAAAAGCATAACTCTCGGACGCCATTTGGCTACTGAACTTGATATAGATTGTATACCAACTTGCTTAAATAAAGCATTTAAAGAAATTAAAAATAAAGTTAAACAATGAGCAATGCAGAAGAACTAAAAAAAATAATAATAAAAAGTCACGAAAATGATTTGGCTCAACAGAAAGTAATATTTTCCGACACAAAAAGATTATTAGTTGAAGCACCTGCTGGTTATGGTAAAACACACACTATGATAAGTAAAATTGCTTATTCAATTGCTTGTGGCGAAATTACTGGATTTAAAAAGATATTAGCTTTAACTTTTAGTGTTAATGCTGCTCATAAAATAAGAAAAGATGTTAATGAAAAACTTCCTCCTTTGTTGAAAAATACATCTAGAAAATCTTCTAAGATCGTATATGCAACTAATTATCATGGTCTATGTTTTAACATCTTAAAAAAGTATGGTTATTTATTACACGAAAATTTAAGACGAATTGAAGAATTAGAAAAATTAGAAATAAACTATAAAAATATTCATAATTATCTATCAATTGCCCCATACCAAGCCTTACAACAGACGGTAATGATTTTTGATAGTGAAGTAAAGTCATATTACAATGAAACACAAGAAAACAAAGCTAAAAGAGAGAGGTTTAATAGTCTTTTAAGTAATTATAACCATATAATTATTACCAAATTTTTACCCAACGAAAAAATAACCTATAACGCTATAATTTCTTTAACAATTGAGCTTTTATATAAATACCCAAATATTAAAAATTTTTATTCTAAATACTTTCCTTTTATCATTGTCGATGAATATCAAGATACGAACATTTTAAATTTAAAACTTTTAAATTCACTAATTACAGACTCTTCAAAGTTGCTTTTCTTGGGTGATTCAATGCAAAGAATATATGGTTTTATAGGTGCAGTGCCAAATTTATTACTTAAATCAATTCGACATTACAATATGGAACTAATTGAACTTGAAAAAAACTATAGATTTGAAGACAATACTATACTTTTGGATATAGATTCTTTTTTAAGAAAAAAGTATAAAGATTTGAGCTATACACAAAAAATAAATGACATTAATAATATTATTCTTAATGGATCTTGCCCAAATGAGGAAGCCGAGAAAATTACCGAATTATTATCTTCTTTGGGCAAAAATGATAAAACAGCCATTTTATTCAAACAAAGAGGTAATAATACTAATGCAATAATTAACTACCTAGATTCATTAAATATAGATTATTTTTATGCTCTTTTTAGTGAAGAAGATAGAGATTATTTAAAATTTCATGAAAAAGCTTTATCTATATACATCGGTATTAAAGAAAATAAAGCCTATAATTCTTATAGTAAAAAAAGAAGTTATATTTGCAAAAAGCTAAAAGAATATTATCAGGATGAGCTTCAAAACAATATAGTTATCTCTTCTCTTTATAGATTATTAAAAATATTTTTCCAACAAACGCAAAGTCACCCTAATCTTGATGAAAGATATGAAATTATTCTTGAAGTATTAAAAAATAATTCTTTAAAATATTATTTAAATTCAGTGAAAGATACTTTAATTCTTTCGACTATTCATGGAGCAAAAGGGCTTGAATGGGATAACGTTATACTTGCTGATGTGGAAGCAAAAACATATTGTTGGTCGTTATGTTCTAAATGCCATAATAAAGACAAATCAAATTGCTTCATTGATTCTAATCAAATCAATGACCCTGAATTTAAAAAACATTTGCTAGAAGAGTTAAGTACCTTTTATGTTGGAATTACCAGAGCAAAGAAAAATTTATATATTTCATATAGCGATTTGTCCTATCAATGGGATAATTTGATTCCTTCAGGAGCCTCTTGTCTATTAAAAATGTTGTGTTGACTCTTGTAGAACAATTTGGATTTTTCTTATTACAAATTCACCATTATATATTTCTCAGGTAACCTGTGCATTTTAGCAAGATCTCAAAATCAAATGAGGGGGCGGGGAGTTGCAATTTCCCAAACGACTCAGCCTTATGTTAGAATGATTTTAAGTTTTTAGGAGAATAATTATGTCCCCTCGTGGCGGTAAAAGAGAAGGTTCAGGAAGACCTGCAACGGGCAAGCAGACTACAAAAGCGACCATCTATATTAAAGATAGAGACTTGATTAATTCTTATGCAAAAGAACTTGATATGCCTGTAAATGAACTTATTCATCAGGTGCTTTACGATGAAGATTTTAAAAACGTGATTGATAGAATAAAGCAAAAAAAGGCTGAAGATTAATAACTTTATTTTGTTGCAAATTTGTTGCAAAAAATTATATAAACACATATAAATCATAAAAAAATATACAAATAGATCAAAAAGGTTTTTAGTTAAATAAATGGTCTTAAAACCTTTGTATTATTGAAGAAACAAGCTATAAAAGAATCGGAACGACAGGATTTGAACCTGCGACCCCTACCACCCCAAGGTAGTGCGCTACCAAGCTGCGCTACGTCCCGATATTCAATTATCAAATTTAAAGACTTACTTTAAATTGCGGTGCATCTGTCTTAAAATGATTATATCTTAATGAGATTCAGCTTTGCTACGACTGACTTTTTAAGAATAATTCAAAATGATTTATTTTTCAATAGAAGTTTGTTCTTTAATCTCTTCTTGAGCCGTAAAGTCTCCATATCCAGTAGACAAGTTCCATCAATGCATAAAGGGCTGTGGCGATATAGGTCATTGCGGCGGCACTGAGGACTTTCATTGCTGCGGGTCTTTCATTGGTTTCTATATAGCCGCCGTTTGAAAGAATCGCAATAGCTCTATAACTTGCGTCTAATTCCACAGGCAATGTTACAAGATGGAAAACAACTATCGAAGCATAAAAAACAATACCTGTTAAAGCTACAATATCGCTTAAACCTCCAACATGGGCAAAGGCTCTCAAGGCGATACCGACCATAATCAGTATTGGGCCGAGTGATTGACCTATATTTGCGGCAGGAACCAATGCGGCTCTAAGTTTCATCGGGACAAAATCTGTCTTGTCTTGAATCACATGCCCGATTTCGTGTGCAGAAACACCGATGGCGGCAATGGATTTGCCGTAATAATTAGACTCTGAAAGTCTTACAACATTGTTGGTCGGGTCATAATGATCCGTAAGTTCTCCGGCGACGGCTTCCACTCGAACACTTGTAAAACCTGCATTCTCAAGAATGGCTCTTGCCACTTCCGCACCTGTCAAACCGTGTTCGTTGTTGACTTTTGCATATTTGGCATAAGTACTTTTAACAACAAACTGAGGTATCATAACCAGAGCAAAGCCTACAATCATAATCAGCATATAAGAAGGTTCATAAAAAAACATTTTGTTTCTCCTTTGTTAAATTTGCATTTTACAAATATATCTTCAATATAACAAATTTAACATATAATGTGCAATACCGTTGTTTCTATACAAAAAATTTATTTTTAATGTCT
>JBAZVA010000081.1:0-5150 GCA_041661165.1 Candidatus Woesearchaeota archaeon
AAGACCTGAATGGGGGAAAATTATTCGGGAAATAAAAAAAGAATATCCTGGAAAATTAATATATTCTAGTATAGATTATAGAGTGGTTCCTTTTTGGAAAGAATTAAATTACATAGGTGTAAATTATTATCCTTGGTTTAAAATTAATAAAAAAGAAGTATCGTCAGAAGATATAATGGCAAAAATAGAAAAAGATAGCCTTTTTCAAAATTTAAGAAAATTATCAATTGTTGAAAATAGAAAGGTAATATTTACAGAATGGGGTTATAACTACAAATGTCCAGAAAAAGAAACATGGACTTGGTTTAGAGGGGTTGAACCAACACCAAATGATCAAATAATGCATTATTCTGCATTTCTTAAGTTATATGAAAAATACGAAAAAAATGATTTTTTAAGAGGTAGTTTTTTGTGGGCGTGGAACTCAAGAAATAGCAATAGCGAAGAAAAATATTCACCAAAAAGAAATAAACCGGCCGTAAAGATTCTTATGACTTTCTTTTCTGATGAAAAATATCCAGATTCATATTTTCTGAATTAGAAGTATTAATAGGAATATTTAATTGTGATAAGATAGAAATCTTTAATTTTTCTCCCACAATTTGTGAAATCAAATTTTGATCTTTTGATTTTAATTCTTTTAATGTTTTAAATCCGACATTAAATAATTTTCTTGCTCTTACTCGACCTACTCCTTTTAATTGTAACAATGGCAAAAGTTCTTCTTTTACACCATACTTTATTCTTGTTCTTAATTTATTTAATGGAGTTATCACATCTTTGTTGCCAGAAAGTTTTGTAAGTTCACTTGATGCATACAAAAGCCAATCTATCGTGGAAATTTTCTCATTTAATTCTCCTGGTCTTACATTGTAATTTTCAAACAATACATCTTCACGAATTTCATCTGCCCACAAATTTAGAAAAAATGCAGTTTTGAATGCGTTTAGATATTCATAATAAAAATCATCTTCTTTTTCTACAGGTTCATTTAGAAAAGTTCCTTCTTTTTTTAATAAGTCTTCCTCCATTATAACAGCATCTTTTTTTGCAAGAGAACTTTGCGGTTTTAATTCTGTTGTTAAAGAAAGCATTAACATATATGCAAAATCTGTTGTGTCTTTATTTGCTTTTTTTAGAGAAATAATCATATGATTTGCTGAATCCGGATTTAGATATAATTCAGAAACTCTTGAGCCAATTAGTGTTGCTTGTAATTGTTTTTCTTTTTTTGTGTTATTTTTTGTATTGTTGCTTATGTTTTCTGTTGTACTTTCTTTTGATTTTGTTAAAGTAATTGCAGAAACAAAATAGTCTGAATGTTTTGTTGTCTTAATTGATGTATGATGATGTGTTTTAAGTGAATCCTTTTCTTTTTCAATATTCTTCGTATTCTCATCTGTTTTTTCCACGAATCCGTATTGAACTAAATCTTCTATGACCATATAAAGTTTCTGAGTTAATATGAAAAAATCACCAAACTGTTTTGCCCAGAATGTTTCTTTGAAAAAATCTAGCAATTCTTCTTCTGTATTTACAAAATCAGTTGCGATAAGTGAAAGAACATACATCTTTAATATTGGTTCAACAGCCAATTTAGAAGTAATTTCTTCGGGAACACCGCAAATATACTTTTTATGAAGTTCTTCTTTTTCTTTTTCTGATTTAGCAATTATTATTGCTTCGCCGAAAGTATCGTATTCCGGTCTTCCAGCCCTTCCTGCTTGTTGCATATATTCCAAAACAGGAATGTAATTCATACCCCAACCAGAGAATCGTTTAAGATCTTTTAGAATTGTTCTAAATGCTGGTAGAGATACTCCCGCAGCCAAAGTTGGTGTTGCAATTATTATTTTTACATCACCTTTTCTAAAAGCATTTTCAATTATGTCTCGCTGTTTATAATGAAGACCAGAATGATGAAATGCTATTCCAAATTTAATTGCGTCTGACAATTTCTGGCACTGTGTTGTAGGATGCGATAGAACGTTTAGAATTTGTTCTGACAAAAACATATTTTCTGTCTGTTTTTGTTTTTTTAGAAAATTTGAAAGTTCTCTTGCAGTTTTTTCACATGATGCTTTTGAAGATGAGAAAATTATCGCTTGTTTTTTAATTTTTAATGTATCTAAAGCGACATTAATTACTTCTTCGGGAGATTGTGATAGAATTTCAACCATAAATAAATTAAAATAAGATGTGGATATATAAAATTAGAGGTACTTTGAAAAGAAAAAACACAAAAGTCAGGTTTATAAATAAGAAGAACACAATTTATAATGTACATTCAATTTAATTAAAATAGGTGCAATATGGCAATATTTTTTAGAAAAGAAAAACAAATTTATGACATACTTTGTAATTCAAATGAAGTTAGTTCTTTTTTAATGAAATTCTATAAAAAAAGACAATGCCTTCAATCAATAGAAGATAAATTAGAACATATGCATACTGATAGACCAGACATAAATTTAGAATTTAGCAATAGAAGTGTCGGACAATTATTAGAATTAAATAAAATGATTGAACAACAAGAGATTATTTTGGATTCCGTGCTTACTCTTTTTGAATATCTAAAAAGAATTGCAAAAGAATACAAAATGAAAAAAAAAGACATTGTTGCAGCGTACTACAATACAGATAAATTAGAAAACGTCTTGATAAAATTAAATGAAGCGGTTTCTTACTTACGACTATTAAGAATTACATTTTACAAACAAAAAAACAGTACAAAAATTCTAATTGAAAAAATGCTATTGCTTAAAAAAGAAATAACTAATAATAATCAGAATGAATCTCACCCTATACTTCAAGCAATAGAGTTAGAAATGGATACTTTAAAAGATTTGTTTTCTAAACAAGAAAATAAAGATATTTTAAGAGGAGAAGAAGGAATATACGAAGTAATATTGCGAGATATGAAAAAAGAAGATTCGCATGTAAAACAAATAGCCAGTGCAATTGTAGATTTCAAAGATATACGACTTGATATGATAAAAGAAAAGGGAAATTCTGCAGGACAAATTTTTGGCATGATTGCAGGTGTGGCGATTGCTTCTTTTTTAATTTACAAATTGTTTACAAGTCCTTCATCAGAAGATACTAAATTACTTTCACAACTACAATCAACAACAAGTGTGGGAGAACAAACATTTTACAAATTAGCAAATAAATACGAAGGTTTTGAACAAGGTTTTCAAGCAATAGTAGGAATACTCCTTGGCACAGGCATGACATTTGTTAGTCTTTTCTCTTTTTTAAACAAAAAAACTCAATTAAATTTGTATAGAGAATAATTATCTTAAAATTTTATCATACCATTTTTTAGTATAATCTAGAATGTGATGTATGGGTTCAGTATAAACTCTTGTTAATCCTTTTATGAAAGAAAACGAAAATTCTTTTAAAACTTGCACATCTTCAAATTCCTTGTTTGAATCTATAGTTTTTACTATTCCATCTATTCTCATAATTAGTATCACTACTTTAAAGTATATAAAAACTTCTTGTCATCGAGTTGGGACGGTTTTAATAAAAATACATAATAATTCTAAAATAAGAAGAGAATAGTGATGAGACCGCGGAGATTTGGACTCCGGACCTCACGATTTCTTCCAAAACCAACATGGCTTTGATATCAGTCGTGCGCTCCACCAGGCTGAGCTACGGTCTCATAAAAAGAAACACCTAAATTAGGCATTAAATACAACGAAAACGCCTCATACAGGGATCGAACCTGTGACAACACGGTTTCTTTTAGCTAGTGTAAAACCAGCAAAGTAACAGCCATGTGCTCTACCGCTGAGCTAATGAGGCATTATTGTTTTAAAAGAATTTGATTGATTTATAAATTTTTGGAATATAAAGGCTAATATGAAACCCTCTTGCGATTTATCCCCTATCTACCGTCTTAAGCAGCCTTGCTAAAATTACAATTATTATTAGCAAAAATGATTACTTAGTATAAATTGTAATCGTTATTGCGTATGATTTCTGCTTGCTGCTAACGATGATGATTGAGTATAATAATCGTAAGGGTCATATTAGCCGAATATAAAGATCTCTCAAAAGTCTTTTTACCAGCCTTTACTATATTGCTAATAATTGTGCCGACATAATCACTTATTCTAAAGAACTAACAATTTACTGCATACTTTTTTGCTTGCTGGTAAAAGACATTCTTGAGTGAAAAAATAAAACCCCATGAAAAATAACAGGAAATGTTTTATATACAGAAAAGAAAATAAATAGTAATATGAATAAAGGTGTGGTATTTTGGATATTAGCAGTTTTAATATTTTTGTCTGGAGTAATTCCAATAAATATCGAGATTTATAGTGTCGTACAACAAAAAATCCCATACGAAAAAACAGTTCATTCTATTGAAATATATTTTGAAAATGTAACAACAACAAAACTAGTATCAAAAGCAATTCCGTATAATGCGGAAGGTTATAGAACATATGGAGAAACAACATATGAATTGTATAAAGAAATAAATGTAAGTGTTCCATATTTTAGATATGGTTACGGAAAACCAATAATTCCCATCACCACGGATGTAAAAAACGGTAAATGGTTATTTACATTTAATGAAGACAATTGTACTACGTCCTTTAAACTTTATAATCCAAATTATGTACCAATTTCGGTATTATTAAATTATACAATTGTTCAGGAAAATAAAAAATATTGGGTTGGCGAACGAAAAATCCCACTAAGCGAAAACATAACAATTGAAGCGAGACAATATACTCTTCCAATTTTAGGAAATACTCATAGAGAACATTCGTATGACGACAAAAATTATGAACAATATTTTGGAAAAGGTTTTTGCAATATCGACATGAATTCTTTCGTATTTAGTATTGAAGATTCAGCATTCATTGTAAACAAAATAGAAAAAGATTATGAAAAATTAGACATACAAGGAGAAAAATTCTATGAATTTAATTATGTGGGCACAAGATATGTATTAGAAAAAGAAAATATAACGACTGAAGAAAAAATACCGCACACCCAAGAAGTTGATAAAACAATTATTGATTACAAAACAGTTGACAGAGTTATAAAAACAGAACAAAGAATGCCAATATATTTAGCAGCTTTTGCAATGTTTGATTCTTATAAAATAAAAAATAAAGGAATTA
>JBAZVA010000082.1:0-5114 GCA_041661165.1 Candidatus Woesearchaeota archaeon
AGAAAAATTATATTCGTTTTTTTTAGTCCCTTTATATTCTTCTTGGGTAAAAAGTGGCACAACATCATCTTGTTGAAATATTTTTAGTTGTTTATATATAATGTTTTTTGCTTTATCTCTATTTTCTTTTAGTTGAAATGGATATTCGTGCCCAAAATTTTTTATATTTTCTTCTTTTATTTTTTTTATAACTTCTGGTGAATGAAAAGCATAAACCGTTCCGTAGTTTTCTAAATTAGATGTTTTTATTTTATCAATAACATCATCGTTTTGTAAATTTGTTTCTTTCCCATATGTAAGTAGGTTTGTTTCTTTTATTTTTTTTATAACATCCTCATTTTTTAGTGGATGATCTGCACCATATTTTTTCATAAAAGTTATTTTTCTTTTATCTCTTAGTTCTTTTGATTGAAAAGGAAACTCTACTCCGTATTTTTCTAAGCAAGTTGCTTTCATTTTTTCTCTTGTCTCTGTACTTTTTGTTGAGTGATTTTTTGTTAAAAAGCCAACATTTTCTACTCCGTATTTTTCTAATACAGTTTCTTTTCTTTTTTGATTTATTACTTCTTTGTTTTCTTTTCTAAAATTAATAACAGAACATTTTTGACAAATAAATGAATTTTCATTTAATGGCTTTGCAAATTTATATGCTGTTTTATGTGTTTCCCTCCCACATTGAAAACAATTATAAAATATTTCATATTTTGTTTTTATTGTATTTGTAAAATCGTTATTTACAATAATTTCATTTATATTTACTTCATTTTTTTTATTATCAAGAACTTTATTTATTGTCATTGTTTATGCCCCGTATATTATATTTACGTCTTTTAAAGTTTGTTTTTTGAATTAAAGTCAAGTTAATAATATACTGTTTTTATAATTAACAATGGAGATTGAAATGAAAAAAAATTTTGACTATTTAATTGAAAACTCAATTAGAGAACAAGTGCTTAATGAAGCACCAACATATTTTGATAATGGGCAGCAAGGTGTAAAAGATTTACTTGGTGGAATTATCAAAGTAACTCTCGAAAACGCTTTTCTACCAGAAATCGCATCAGTTAGAAAAATTGAATCACCTTCTGGTGTTTTTTACGGATTAGGTACAGAACAACAAACTGGCCCCAAAAGAATAATTGGTGTTGGATCTGAAACTGGTGACACAAATTATTCTTTAAAAGGTGTGGCAACAAATCTAACCTTGGATTACAGTGCGGCAATCACCCCTGTTACCGTTGATGATGGGGCTGGTGCTAACACAACTTTTAGTGTTGCGTATACCGGAGTTGATGACTTAACAAAAACAATATCAGGAGTTTTTGTTAAAGTAGCTGCCGGAACTGGTGCAAATGTTTATACAAACACAAAAGCAACTCTTGTTGCTCTCGGGTATACTTATAGTGGAATTGTATTAAACGGATTAGTAATTACTTACGATGATACAAATCTTATTATCACTTTTGCTGTCTCAAAACCAGGAAAAGTTTCAGTGATTGCTTCTTATGGAGCAACGGATGTGTCTAACATAAACAAGGCAAATTATGGCGTTTTGACATACACATCTTATGATGGAACTGAAATTGTTAATGTTACCCCAAAACTTATTGGACGAGCTTATCAAGTAAAATCTAAAAAAATGAAGGTTGAACTAACAAAAGAACTGATTGATGATTTTACTGCTGTAACAAAAGAAGAATCAGTTCCAGAACTTTCTGCTGTTGTTGGCTCTCTTTTAAACTATGAAATTGAACAGGATGTAATTGATAAAATTAAAAACGCAACAAACATTCATACTGATACTATTGCTTGGAGAGATTGGACGACAATGCAATATATTAACAACCCAGCAAATGAACTTTATACAACAATTATAAAAATGTTGACAACAATAGGTTCTGCTGCTAGGTGTGGAATTGGAAACTTCATTGTTATTCCACCAAAATTTATGCAAGCAGTTATTTTAATGGAAAAATTTGAAGGAGAAATTACAGAGTATTATTCTGTAATTCAAAAGATCGGTATTATTAACAAGTTTATTAAAGTATTTATCAATCCAGTTGAAACGGAAGATAAAATAATCTGTGGGTTTACTCCATCAGAAGGAAGTAAATTTATGCCTGGATTAATTTTTGCTCCTTATTCTTTTAATGTTTATAGTGCAACAGATGTAAGTAACTTGAACTTAAACCAGGGAATTTTTGCAAGGTATGCTCTTGAGTTTCTTGAAAGTAAAACAATCACAGGAACTTCTGATTATGCAGGTCAGAAACAATATGGTGTAATCACTGTAACTGGAGCTGGAACTGATTTGTTTTAAAAATTAAAAAACTACTGTTTTTTACCTCCCCTTCTGGGGAGGTATTTTTTTATAGTAAACCATTTGCATCCAAGTAAAATCTGTATAATTTATTGAACTGAACTTTTGATTTACTAAACAAGCTTAATGTTGGTGTAAAATAACCATCTGAACCTATAAATCTTTTACTTTCTAACTCAAAATAAATGTAATCTGAAAGATGCTTACTGCTTTTATTTAATAGTTCTAAATCCTCTAAATCAAGATTATTTAAATTTTCTAAATCTTTTTTAGATGGTTTAAAAGAAGTATGAGGCCAGCTCATTTCTGGCCCCCACAATTGAAAATCATTATTTTCTTTAAATTTAATATATTGGTTTTTAAAAGTAGCAATTATTTCTGTATTTAATTCAACTCTTTTAGGGTCTTCTGAAATTTTACTAGTATTAGTTCTTATAGAAATTGTCTTATTTAGAGCGGACACTTCTGTCTTTTTTTTGGACAAAACTGTCCGGTCGGCGCAAATTTTTTTACGGTCATCGAGTTCCAATTTTTTCTCAGATATTTCTCTAAGTTTTTTATCAAGTCCAGAAAAATTATATATAATTCCATAAGTTCTAATTTGACCTTGTTCGTCTTTTTCTTTTCTTTCAATAGTATCAAGAAGACCTTTTTCTTTTAAGGTCTTTCTTCTTCTTTGTAAGGATTTGGAGCAAAGTGAT
Organism: Candidatus Woesearchaeota archaeon; assembly: GCA_041661165.1. Classification (GTDB taxonomy): domain Archaea; phylum Nanobdellota; class Nanobdellia; order Woesearchaeales; family JBAZVA01; genus JBAZVA01. The sequence continues at coordinate 3,022 of JBAZVA010000082.1, forward strand.
TTGGAAAGTTTAGAATCTAAGATTGTCCAACCACCAGAAAATCTTTGAATTTTAATTATAAACAAGAGTTCGTCATCTGTTATTCCTAATTCTTCTTGTGAATCTATAAGAAGATTGCTAATATTAAAATATCCATGATCAAAAATATAATTTCCCCAGACGACTTTCATTTGTTCTTTTTCCATTTTACTTCCTTTTTTATTATTTAATTATGAGTTATTTTAATTCTTTTTTAATTCTCGGCTCTCTGATTTTTGTTGTATCAGAATATCTTTCTTCCATTTTTAAAAATGATTCAAAAGTTGCTATTGGGTCATTTTCTACGATAAAAACTTTTTTTAGTTTTCCTTCAAGATAAAATCTTTCATATATTCCAGAAATTTCGATTCTTCTTATTTTATCTACTCTGTCGTATTTATCAATTTCTTTTCTTTCTTGATTTTTTATATCAATATCTTCACGAACAAGAAACAATCCAATATCCGGTTCCAACCAAGTGCTAGCAAATTTATTCATCCTCACCATTTCATCCCAAGGAAAAGCATTTTTTATATAAGGGAGAGTCCACTGATAAGCCATAGTAGAATACCACCAGCGGTCTGAAATAACAGTTTTCCCGTCTTTTAGTGCAGGTCTAATTATTTTTTTATTGTTTTGAATCCTATCGTAGAGATAAAGAAAAAGTGCTGATTGTTCGCTCATATCTTCTCTTTTTGTTAATTCGCGAATTAGTTTTGCCTCTTCGCCATAAGAAGTATCTCCTGGTTGAAATGTTTTTATATGTTCTATACCAATATCATTAAGATAATTAGACAACAATTTTATAAAAGTTGTTTTTGTAGAAAAATCTGGACCCTCTACAACTATTAATTTATTTTTAAAAGTTTCTATCGGGTCAAATATTTTATTCTCTTTCATTCTTTTTTCTCCTTTGAAAAGTTAATATTATGAATATAGGTGATGTTGTTGAATACGATCCTTCCAAGAAGGATATTGAAATTACGTTTAGAACAGATAATGATATATCGTTCACAAAAGAAAAATTTAGTTGTGTTGGTACTATCATATATATGACATCAAGCGGAAAAAAACAAATTAGAATTACAGAAATTTTAAACGGAGTATAGAATGGAAGAAAATTTTACGACGATAACTTACAGCAACGAATCTCTGTTTATTAAACAAGACAATAAAATATCTTTGAGAGAATGGGTTGATAATCTTTTGTTATTAACAAACTTTGAAAGTAATACAACAGCTAACTATTCTATTGATACTGGGGCACAGTTATTAACTTCAATGTCTACTTTGCAAAACTTTAATCCATTTGGTTTTGGTAAATGTTTGGAACTATCAGATTCAATCGCTTACAATAAAAATAATTTCATTGGATTAACTGGAAGTGGTTCTTTATCGTTTCGCATACGCCCCAAGAACAACAATGCGGCAGGATATCAACTCTTTAACAAGATTACACCTTTTACGATAGCGGTTAATTCTACATACCAATTCGAAGTTTTGGTGGGTGGTGTTTCTGATGGGGTTTATGAAATAACATTAACAACACTTGATTCTACCATTGCTCATATTCTTTCTAAAATAAATTCTTTGATTGCCTCAAATATTGGAGCTGTTCATGAATCAAAGTTTGAGGCAGCGACAGGGAAAATAGGGATAAAAAGTTTATCAAATGGTTATTCTGTAGAAATAGTTGACGTTGTTGGTCAGCCATCTTTTATTACATTCATGGAGGGTGTTGGAACCTCTTATATGTTATCCCCCCCATCTGCTGATGTAATATTAGCAGAGTTTTATAATGGAACAAATAACATTGATAGAATTCAAATTATTCACAAAACAACAACCTCAAATGTTGTTTTGAGAATTTATGATAAAAATCAAATATTAATAGCAGATCAAATAATTACTGGTTGGAATAATCACTCAACAATTTGGAATGAATTTAACATCTCTTGGGATGGAAATGTTATTTATTTCTTTTTAGATGGGCAAATAAAGAAAATTATTCTTTTGGACATTTGGGATAAATTAACAGTTTGGGATGCAAGATTACAGTTTAATGCATCAGTGGC
>JBAZVA010000083.1:0-5113 GCA_041661165.1 Candidatus Woesearchaeota archaeon
AGCATTTCGAAATGAAAGAAATTTGTATAAACGAAAATGTGATTTTTCAGGTAAAGAAATAATTTCTGTCTATCCGCCAACAAGTAAATATAAAGTATATGATCAAAAGATATGGTGGTCAGACTCTTGGGATGCAATTTCTTTTGGCAGAGAATTTGATTTTAATAGGTCTTTTTTTGAGCAATTTAGCGAACTCTTACTTGACACCCCACAAATTAATTTACAAAACAGAAATAATGAGAATAGTGAATATTGCAATGACACAAATGATTTAAAAAATTCTTATCTTTGTTTTAATTCAGAGTATGCAGAAAATTATTATTATGTAAATACTGGCGGATTCAATGGCAAGGATTGCATGGATTTACTATGGTGTATGGAATGTGAATTGTGCTATGAATGCACGAAAGTTTTTAAAGGTTATCATTGTTTCTGGTGTTTTAATTGTAATAATATTAGTGATTGTTATTTTTGTGAAAATTTAATTGGATGCACAAATTGTTTTGGGTCGATAAATTTAAGACATAAAGAATATTATATTTATAATGAATTTGTAGGAAAAGAAAAATTTATTGAATTTATTAAAGATTTTTCTTTCTCAACTAACAATATTCTCGAAGTAAAAAATAATTTCGAAAAATTAAAATTAACAGTTCCATATAAAAATTTAAAAATTGAAAACAGTGAAAATTGTTTAGGGGATTATATTTTGCATTCAAAAAACTGCATTGAATGTTTTGATGTTATTCAATCAGAAAACTGTAAATATGTGTGGGACGGCCTTGCAAACAACACTTATGATTCTTTTAATTGTGGGATCAATTCAAGTTTTTTGTACGAATGCGTTGCGGTATATAGAAGTAATAATATAAAATTTTCTCATAAATGTACTCAATCATCTGATCTTTATTATTGTGATTATTGTTTTTATGATGAATGTCTTTTTGGTTGTTGTGGGTTAAAACATAAAAAATATTGCATTTTAAATAAGCAATATACGAAAGAAGAATATTTCAAATTAATTCCAAAAATCATAGAGTATATGCAAAAGACAGAAGAGTTTGGTGAATTTTTCCCAAAAAATTTATCTACATTTGGGTATAATGATACTCTTGCTCAATACTATTTCCCTTTATCAAAAGAAAAAGCCTTAAGACAAGGATTTATTTGGAATGATTTTAAATCTGAAAAAATAGAAAGTATAAAAAATATTCCCGCAAATTTATTACCAAAAAATATTAAAGATATCCCTGACGATATTTTGAATTGGGCAATTATTTGTGGACAAGATCAAAAATCTTTTAAAATTATTCCTCAAGAATTAAATTTTTATCGAAAAGAAAACATTGTTGTTCCTCATTTTTGTCCAGATTGCAGGCATTATTTTAGAAAATCAAAAATGAATCCAAGAAAACTTTGGAAAAGGAATTGTATGAAGTGCAATGCTGAAATCCAAACCACATATTCTCCTGAACGTTTTGAGATCATTTATTGCGAGGCATGTTATTTAAAAAATGTTTACTAATTATTTTTAAAAAAATTAATAACTGTTTTTCACTTCCAATTCACATTCTATTATCATATTCTACTATTAGAATTAATGTGTTCAGTCTTAACCTATGCAACAAAAAATTTTAGTTTTAATAATGGGAGGCACTATAGATTCTTACTTTGATCCAATTACTGAAGCTGTTTTAGTTAATCAAAAATCAATTATAGAAAATTATTTTGATTCTCTAAATTTACATATAAAATTTGAATTTAAAACGATTTGCATGAAAGATAGCAGACAGATTAACGATGAAGATAGAAAAAATTTATTAAACCATATTAAAGGATCAAAAAACCAGAAAATCTTAATAACACATGGGACATACACAATGACTGATACAGCAAAATTTTTAGAAAAATACATTAAAAATACTGACAATAAAACTGTTATTTTAACTGGCTCTATGAAACCATTAAAGGGTTTTTATGATGGAGATGCTGCTTTTAATTTAGGATTTGCAATGGCAACAATTTTGGAATCAAAAGAAGGAATATATCTAGCAATGAATGGAATGAAATTTTTACCAAATGAAGTATTTAAAAATTTAAAAAATGGTCGCTTTGAATTTATTAAAAAGTAATTTTCAAAAAATTGTATGCCTCAATGTCCTCAGTGCCAAAAACAATTTGAAATAAGACCACAAGATATTGAGTTTTATGTTAAATTTAACGTCCCTTCCCCAACTCTTTGCCAATATTGCAGACTTCAAAATAGGCTCAATTTTAGAAATGAGAGAACTCTTTATAATCGAAAAAGTGATTTAAGCGGGAAAAATATTGTTTCAATCTATAGTCCTGATAATCGATACAAAGTATATGCAACTGATGAATGGTGGGGTGATAAATGGGATGGGCTTGAACAAGGTCAGGAATATAATTTTTCAAAACCTTTTTTCGAACAATTTCAGCAATTACTTTTGAAAGTACCACGAATAGCTCTTTTCAATGTAAATCCATACAACAGCGATTATTGCCAACAAGCTTATAATAATAAAAATTGTTATTTATGTACTGTCGTAACACAATGTGAAGACTCAATGTATCTCGCGCATACCAACAAAGCTGATAGTTCATATGACTGTAGCTATACACAAAATATTCAACTTTGTTATGATTGTGTGGATAGCGATAAATTATATGGATGTATTGCTTGTCAAAGCTGTCAGAATTCTAATGATTTAATTTTTTGTTATGATTGTATTGGATGCAAAAACTGCTTTGGATCTGCTGGACTTAGGAATAAAGAGTTTTATATTTTCAACAAAAAATATTTGAAAGAAGAATATCAAGATAAAATAGAAGCACTTGAACTTTTCAAATACAGCAATTTTATTAAATACAAAAATTATTTTCATGATATTGCAAAACAAGCTATTCAAAGAGCTGATCGAAATTTAAACACAGAAGATTCTTTAGGAAATTATTTAATTAATGCAAAAAATTGCTATCAGTGTTTTGATTCTTTCGAAATACAAGACTGTTCATATTGTACATGGATATTTAATAGTAGTGATTGTCATGACATCTATGGCCTTGGAGGAGGAAAATTTGCTTATGAATCTGTTGGCGTTGAAAATGTAAATTTTTGTGCATTCAATACCTTTGTTTCTGATTCAAATGATATTTTCTATAGTGATTGTTGCTTCTATTCATCAAATCTTTTTGGCTGTAGTGGTTTAAAAAATAAAAAATATTGCATCTTAAATAAACAATATACAAAAGAAGAATATGAAGTTTTAGTGCCAAAAATTATTGAATCAATGATGAATCCTCCTAGCCCCCTTTCACTTAAAGGGGGAACAAATCTCCTCCCTTTAAGTGAAAGGGAGGCAGGGAGGGATTCCGAGTGGGGAAATTTTTTCCCAGTATCACTCTCCCCTTTCGCCTATAACGAATCTATTGCACCATTTTATTTCTTATTAACAACAGAAGAAGCTTTGGCAAAAGGATATAGCTGGAAAGATGATAATAAAAAAGAATATCAAAAACAAAATTTTGAAATTCCAGATTCAATAGAAGATGTTGATAATCAAATTACAAATAAAATTCTTGCATGTACTGACTGCAATAAAAATTACAAAATAATGCTAACTGAATTTAATTTTTACAAAAAAATGGGTCTTCCAATTCCAAGAAAATGTACAAATTGCAGATACCAAGACCAAATGAATCTTCGAAATCCAATTTATATACTTGATCGAAATTGTAGCAAATGCAATTCTCAAATTAAAACAACATATACTGAAAATTTAGCTTCATTTGTATATTGCCAGAAATGTTACAGCGAAACGGTGGATTAAAATGTAAAAATAGTTTGACAAAAATAAATTCTTATGTTTTACTGAAATCTTCAAAAAAATTTTATTACATTTTAATTTAATATTTATGTTACTAGAAACTTCAGGAACCACACGTAAAAGACCAAAAATCCAATCTTTAGGTGAAAGACTTTTATCTCATCCAATTACAAGAATTGCAGTTGGCGCTTTACTTGCTCAAAAAATTGGTTGTACAGAGCCAATACCACCTGATGACACTTCGCCAACTCCTAGCTCTGAAGAAACAGCTACTCCAATTACTACTCCAATTCCTAGCCCTGAAGAAACAGCTACTCCAACTCCTGAAGAATTATGTCATGCTGCAGTTGAAGAATTAGCAGTATCTCAAGATCCTTGTGCTTTAGAACCTGATTCTATTGCTAGAGCAATGGATAATTTTGATCTTACTCAAGCTGGTATTATAACAAGCGATCAATTGTCACAAGCACTTTGTAAACTCGATAATGACATGAAAGTAGGTATAGATAGTGCATTTGCAGGATCAGAAGCGAAAGAGATATCTAAAAATATTTTTCAAGCTACTTTTGCAGAATTTTTAAGCAAGCTTGTTGATCCAGAATCTTATTCATTACTTGCGGGGGCATCCGACCCTACCATTGTTGATGAAGACGTTACAATATGTAATACAGATTGTGCAACTGGCGCAACAGTATTTAAAGGTGGCAACGAAAACGACCCTAATTCTTGTGGAGATGGCCATCTAGGAGTATCAACTATTTTAAATGGTGGCACTTTATTAATAAGTGGTGCAGGAATTGATTCAGTAACCATCAGTTTAAATTGCCTTGATAATATACATTGTTATTTAGAAGCATTTGCAAGGACTAACAGTAGTATGGTTGCAACTGCTAGATATGAATTTGGTGACTGTATAGATTGACGAAAATTTTAACTCAACATATAAATTAAAAAATAGAGATTATTATCATTTATGTTAACAATCTCTATTTTGCTTACCTTAAAGATTAAACCGAGTATAATTAAATTATGAAAAATATAATTTTTTAATTTATAAACAATTTTCATGTCCAAAACATGTTACCAATGTAATCAAAATTTTGAAATAACTAATCAACAGACCTTTCACCATTTTTTGGTAAGGTTAGAGAGTAAAATTTTAGAGAAAAGTGCTTGCTGACTGGAATTGATAGTTTTATGTAAGCTTCGAAAATACCACAGATGATAATTGTCTTTTAAATGAGACCAAATATCTCTAAAAATCA